>CALHID010000337.1 GCA_938030835.1 uncultured Actinomyces sp.
GCGATCATTACCCAAGTTTTAGCTCTGTTGCTTTTCGCTGGACTTGTTGGCCCAGCTTCGTCAGTGCTGCGTTCCTTTGCGGTCAGCGTTATTGGTTTTATTGGAATGTGGAGTAATAGGGAAGGGGGAATTTACTCATCGTTGAGTACTGTCATTATCCTTGCTTGCCTGATCTCGCCCTACGATGCGTGTGCCTTGGGCTTTACACTCTCAGTGCTTGCAACCTGGGGAGTAAGTGTTCCTGCACGTTGGATTGAGACAGGCGTAACCCAAGTGGGTTCGATTCCGCAATCAGTGCAGTCCGGAATTGAGTGGAGTGCCAAGCTCATCAGTGTCCCATTGGGAGCCCAACTAGCCACGCTTCCTATCATGCTCTCGATGAACTCATGGGTCAGTCCATGGGCAATACCTGCTCAGCTGCTTATTGCGCCATTGGTGACTCCTGTGACTGTAGGGTGTTTTATCTCGGCATTTGCAGCGCAAATATGGCCCACTTTTGGCTATGTATGCGCATGGTCGACATCTTGGGGAACCGCGTGGATATCAACGGTTGCCTCCAGATTGTCTGCACTCCCAGCTGCGCGAATCGCGGTGGGAGAGTGGTCTGGCCTTATTACTGCGGTGATCCTTTTCCTTCTCGTCTGGGTAGTGAGGGTAAAAATTCGGCGCTTCTCCTCGTAGAGGCAAACAGAACATGCCACACTTAGAGGGCATCGCTTAAGAAATAATGGTGACGGTTAGCAAAGGAGAGCTATGGCAGCCAAAACACAAGCGGCACCGGTATCTCCGACACTTGCTCCCCTCGTCCTCATCAAAGGAAGCGAAAGCTTACTGGCAGATCGGGCATTAAGCGAGTTACGTCGTCAGGCACATGAAGTTGATCCTGCCCTTGAACGAACAGATCTATCAGCCGGTACCTATCAAGCGGGACAACTCGATGTTTTAACTTCACCTTCGCTTTTTGGCGAAAGCCGAATGATCATCATTCCTGATCTGGAAAATATGACGGATGCCTTAGCGGCTGACCTTCAGGAATATGTATCCGCTCCTGCGGCCGATGTATGGATTTTCATGCGCCATCCGGGCGGCAATGCTCGCGGAAAGAAGCTCCTTGACGCGATTGCCAAAGCGGGCTTTCCTGTGATTCCGGCAGAACCTTTGAAGAATGATCGTGACAAGCTCAACTTTGTCCGCTCCGATGTGCGACAAGCCCACCGCAGCATAGAAACTGAGGCAGCTCAGGCTTTAGTGGATGCTCTGGGTAATGATCTGAGTGCGCTCGCGGCTGCTGTGGCACAGCTCCTCAGCGATGTTGAAGGGAAAATTACGCTTGATGCTGTTCGGAAGTACTACTCCGGACGCGTTGAAGCAACAAGTTTTGAAGTCGCGGATGCGATTATCGATGGACGCGCCGCACGGGCTCTGACTTTGGTTCGCCATGCCTACGCGACCGGAAGTGCGCCGGCGCAGCTCGTTGCCGCAATCGCAACGAAATTCCGTGCAATGGCTAAAGTTTCCGCTTCTTCGGGAAGAAAGAACCTGGGGATGTCACCCTGGCAAGCTGAACGAGCCCGACGCGAACTTCGCGCATGGCCCGACCCCGCTTTGGCCTCGGCAATCACTGCAATTGCGCAAGCCGATGAAGACACAAAAGGCGCGTCGAAGGATCCGCAGGGAGCAGTTGAGAAACTGGTCATGACCCTGTGTCGGCTTCACCGCGGCTAAAGCACTGACTTAAGTGCAAAGATTCGGGGAATTTTAGTCTTCAGGGTCTTCGTGGCGCAGTCGCGGGACACAGGTGTTTTCTGGGCGAATCCCCACCAGCCCACTGTAGAAATCGCGGATTTTGTCCATGTCGTTACGGCGATTGCCAGTGAGTCGCATCGGCTCACCCCACCCATAGCGACGCTTCGCACCATCGATGAAACCGGGAACAATCGGAAGATCGGCTTCCATCGCAATTCGGTAGAAACCAGATTTCCAATAGGGACGAACGGAACGGGTTCCCTTCGGGGTAATAACCAGAACGAAATGCTCCTTGGATTCGGCAAGGGAAATGATGTGGTCAACAAGATGCCCCGGATGTTCGCGGTCAACGGGAATCCCACCAATCGCCTTCACGAAACTTCCAATAACAGGGACATCGGTGAGATTCTTCTTGACCAGGAAAGACACTGGACGCTCGACGGCCCACATCGCCATCACCATGTAGAAGCCATCCCAATTTGACGTGTGAGGCGCACCGATGACCAAACAGCGATCGGGAAGAGGGAACTCAGGAGCGAAAGTCCATCTTGATAGATGCATGACTGTGTGAGCCAGTGCTTTACGCAATCCCATGTGCGTCCTTTCCTTGTTCTGCCGCAGTTAGTGTACGTGGGATTGACGGAGTTGGACCTCTCTATGTGAGTGATCCCCCTGAAAATGTCCCTGATTGCACCCTGATAATCGCCTTCTTCGAGTTGAGTTGAGGGCAGCAAGATCTAAGATCAAACAAGAGGATTGAAGTTTGTCTGCCAGAAGGAGTTTCATGAGCGCCGAAACCGAAGCAAAGGCTGACGAGGCTCCTCAGACGCGTCCGGCATCTGCTTTTTCGCGTGTCTGGAGGCGAAGCTTCCCGGTTTTCCTCAACTGGTTTCGGACTGCTCCATGCTCGATCATCCTGACGCTGATTATTATGCTTGTCGGGATTGCTGCCCACTTTAGCCACGGTCATTGGAATCAATCTCTTGCCGCGCAGGGCGGTGCGATTCGGCCGCTCACCATTGTGACGACGGTTGTGTGGAGTCCTTCGATTGGCATGATGATCAATGCCGCTCTCATGATGGCGATCATCGGCGGCCTTCTTGAACGTTTCCTCGGCTCGCGAATTTGGCTTCTTTCTGCGGTCATCTCCCTTCCCATGTCTTTAGCGGGGATGTGGGCTTTCGTCGCTCTAGTAAAGGGAATCTCTCAGAGCGGTCTGTACCCGCTGGTCAGTGGTCCGTTGACAGGAGCGAGCCTGATCCTCACCGCCTTGCTTGGAACCGCGAGCGCAAAGATGGATCGCCTATGGGCGTGGCGTACTCGAATCGGCGCCCTTGTCGTCTTGGGCGCTCTCTTGGCATTTTCTTCGACTGCGGGTGCACTGGCACGTCTAATCGCTTTCTTATGCGGGTGGATCATCGGTGGTTTCACGATTGGCTGGTCGAACCGAGGACGTTCGATGCTGGGAATTGGAGATCCGGTCCGTCGAGTGATCCCCTTGGTGATCACTGCCGCTACCTTGGGAGCGGTGAGCTCGATCTGGAATTTCAGCAGCCATGGTTTCCTAGCTTTTGATCGCGCAGCTTTTTCTCCCGAGCTTGCCATCCAGCAATATATGTGGGCGCTGTGCCAGCAAAGCAGCGATCCCATGAGCTGTGTCAAAGAGATGTACGGCAATTCTTTGATGCTTTATGCGCCGTTAATCTTGGCCTCGATTCCTTTCGTGGTTCAGTTGGTTTTGGCTTTTGGTCTTTTCCGAGGCCGTCGTGGCGCTTGGGTGGGCACGCTACTTCTTCAGAGCGTGCTCGCGATTATTGGCGTCGCACAGATCATGGTTTTCGCGCTCACGGTCAATGAGGCACAGGGACTCGACGGCGATGACTTTTTTATCGCTCCTATTCCCATGAGTAAGCTTCTGATCAGCGTTGCTTTCCCCCTGGCGACGCTTCTGCTGACCTCATGGAATTCCTCTGCATTCCAGGTACGAATTGCCCGACGCTACTGGTTACGCAGTGCATTTGTCATTGCTGTTTCTGCTGCGATTGGCACGCTGGTCGCCCTTGTCATAGGGGTTTTAATTCCTGACCAGTTTGTTCCCGAAGCAGATTTGCTGAGCCTTTTTGAAGCCTACGTTGTCTCATACGCTCCTGCAGGTGCACAGTGGCTCATCGATACTCCGGTCTATGCAACAACCTTTCTTGCCTCGATTTCGACAGTGTGGATTCCCACGCTGGTGTGGATTGTCATTGCTGGTTGCCTTCTTAGGGTTTTCCTTGCACCGGTTGAACTTCAACATGATGCAGATGACGAGTTAATCGGTCTTCTGCGCCAGCACGGCGCAGGCTCTTTGGGGTGGATGCTCGCATGGCCGGGAAACTCCACGTGGATTAGTCCCGACCAACGCGCGGCAGTGTCCTACCGTCAAGAATCTGGTGTGGCGCTGACACTGACACAATGTGCCGCAGCTGATGGCGATATTCCAGCAGTGATTTCACAGTTCGCACGCTTTGCAAGCGATGCAGCACTGACCCCGGCGCTCTATTCGGTCCACGAAGAGTGGGCGCGAGAAGCGCATCGTTTAGGCTGGTCCACCGTTAAGGTTGCTGAGGAAGCAATTATCGATCTAGGTGATCTTGCCTTTAAGGGTAAGAAATTCCAGGATGTGCGCACCGCTTTCAATCATGCAAAGCGTGAGGGAATCCGAGCCGAATGGGCATCCTATCCAAGTCTGTCCCCGCAACTCAAGCAACAGGTTGATGCGATTTGCCAGGCATGGGCTGACGAGAAGGCTCTTCCGGAAATGGGCTTTACGCTGGGTGGCCTGCGCGAAATCAATGATTCGGATACGCGCCTCCTGCTGGCTCTTGATGAAGAAGAGCGCATCCATGCGGTGACCTCGTGGATGCCCGTTCACTCAGGTGGCGAAGTGATCGGCTTGACCTTGGATGTGATGCGTCGAGATGACTCTGGTTTCCGTTTGGCCATTGACTTTCTCATCGGCCAAGCTGCTCTTCTGGCGCAAGATGAGGGGCTTCAGTTCATTTCTCTGTCCGGTGCGCCTCTAGCCGAATCGGGCCAATGTGAGGAAAGCGCAGAACTGGCAGATTCACGCTTCGCTTTTGCCCCCGTTCTTGATGTGATGGGGAGCGTGATGGAACCCGTTTACGGTTTCCGCTCCTTGCTGGCTTACAAGAAAAAATTCCAGGTTCGTTTCGTCCCCCTCTATCTTGCAATTCCCGACATCGCGAATGCGCCTGCAGTTGGTCTGGCAATTGCTCATGCTTATTTGCCAAACATGAGTGCAGCCAGTGCCGTGGGGGTCGCAGCAAAGTTGGTGTCACGTGATTAGTTTCCTCAAGCTATTTCCGCTTCTGCGCGTATGGATTCTGCCCATCGCTGCAGTCTTGATCCTTGCAGCTGCTGCTTGGGTGTGGTTCTTTGTCATGAAGCCGTTTTCCCTCAAGGGGCGGCTTGTGAGCGCTACGGGTGGTGTCGTTGTTCTTGTCATTGTTCATCACCTTGTCGAAAGGGTTTGGCATCCGGTTGCCGAGGGATTGGGACGCATAACATGGCTGTGGGCGGCGCCAGCCCTTATTGCTGCGGTGATGATTGTCGTCGCGCTATTCTCCCGTCGTCACTGGATTCGTCGCTTTCTGGCCGGGGCGTGCGCGTGGATGCTCATGGCCATTGGAGCTGCCCTGGGAATTAACTATCATTTCGAGGCCTATCCCACCATGGCGGAAGTCGTTGGTGGGGGAGTACAGACAATTTCTTGGGATGAACTAAAAAGCCCTGATGATGCTGCCGCTCTGGCGCGCAGCGCAGAGGGGGCATTTGTCCGTGTCAACATTCCCGCCTCGGATTCCTCTTTCACCCCTCGGCAAGCCATTGTTTATCTTCCGCCGTCATATTTCAAAGATCCCAGTGCGCAGCTCCCGGTCATTGTGCTGATGTCTGGCCAGCCCGGTACGCCTCAAGAGTGGCTTGCATTGGGGAAACTTCCCCAGACGATGGATCAATTTACAGCGCAGCATGATGGGCGAGCCCCAATCATTGCTGTTGTTGATGTGTACGGCAGCCAAACAGCAAATCCTCTGTGCTCCGATACCTCGCATGGGAAAGTTGCGACCTATGTGCAAAAGGATGCCCCTAGCTGGCTGCGCGCTAATCTTCCCGTCTCTTCTGATCCGGGACAGTGGGCCGTTGCTGGTCTTTCATCGGGAGGGACCTGCGCGCTCCAAGTGGTGACCCGCGCTCCCGATTTGTACCGCAGCTTCCTTGACATGTCAGGTGAAGCGCATCCGCAACTTGGTGACGAAGAGCGAACGATTTCGGATGGATTTGACGGCTCTCGAGAGCTCTATGAAGCGAATGATCCCCTTCATCTGATGAGTCACAATCGCTATGAGGAAAGCGCGGGCATCATCTCGTGGGGAGATTCTGATACCGCCTTTAAAGAAGGTCTCATCGAAGTCGATCATGCCGCGGAGAAATCGGGGATGAGCATTGAGACGCGAACCTATCCGGGTGGGCACTCCTGGAAGGTGTGGAGCGCGGCCTTCGAAGACGGATTGCCGTGGCTCGCGCAGCGTTTTGGGCTGTAGGACCACGGCAATCGAGAGAGATTTTCGTCTACCTGAGGATGCTCACGGCTTGTATCAGTGAGGATCCGCCTATACGAGTTCTTCCACCTTGATAGTCAAGGACATCCAGTGAGATTGTCCCGGGCGGAGGAGTAATGCATTACGGCGGACGTTGCCTACTTCGACGCAGACGAAGTGTTTCCAGTCCTCGTGATGCATGTCCGCTGCTTTGGATTCGGCAGGATTCCAGACGATGGTCGATGCAGAATGTTCTTTTTCAATGATGATCCGTCGTTTGAAACCCGGATCTTCAATGATTGCTCCATTGCTCGTATCAAAGATCGAATCGACACGACCCTTAGTGAAGCTCAGCGGACCTTCGTGAATACCTTGTGCGTCGCGCACGGTATCCAATTCCTTTGCTCCATCGAGGCCGTGAATGAAAATCTCACGTACGTCGGAAACATTGAAATAGGAGTGCAAGGCTTCATCGACGTAGAAGGCTTCGTCATCGGTGTTCTTCATCGAAAGCACCAGGTGAAGTTCCTGCCCGAAAGTGATCTCAAGTTTCGAGGTGAAGCGATGGGGGAATTTCGCCATCTCAGCGTTTGTGGATGGTTTGTAAACGAATTCAAGAACTGCATGGGAATCGCTACGTTCAATCAGTTCCCACGTTGCATTTCTGAGGAATCCGTGGTTTTGTGCTTCGGATCCGGGTGCAGCCAGGGAAGCTGTTGCAACACCAAACCACGGTGCACAAATCGGAATCCCTCCCCGTGCGGGCGTCGATGCCCAGGGCAGAGAACGTTCGGAGAGCCAGAGGACAGGCTCGGTGCCAGAAGGCTGCCATGTAAGGACCTGGGCACCTGAATCTGAGAAGCTCGCATCACAGCAGTCATTGCTGGCGCGATAGACGCGTCGGTTTGTCATTGGACAAGGATAGCGCGAGTAACGCCTCACACATAGCCCTCCAAACAAGGGACTTCCTCAAAAACGGCGATAAGCTAGCTGTGATACGCGTCGAGAATGTATAGGGAGCTTTATGACCATCCGCGAAGATCTACGAAATGTCGCGATTGTTGCACACGTTGACCATGGCAAGACCACCTTGGTTGATGCGATGTTGTGGCAGTCGGGTGCTTTCAACGAGCGCGATACGGTTGAGAAGACCGGCGAGCGCGTGATGGATTCGGGCGATCTTGAACGCGAAAAGGGCATTACGATTCTCGCCAAGAACACTGCTGTCCACTATCGCGGTCCCGCCGCTCAAAAGCTTGGACTCGAAGGTGGCGTGGTCATTAACGTTATTGACACCCCCGGACACGCAGACTTCGGTGGCGAAGTTGAACGAGGCCTATCCATGGTTGACGGCGTCGTTCTGCTTGTCGATTCCTCTGAAGGACCTCTCCCGCAGACCCGTTTCGTCCTTCGCAAGGCCCTTCAAGCCCAGCTTCCCGTCGTGATCGTTGTCAATAAGGTTGATCGTCCCGATGCGCGTATCGACGAGGTCGTCTCGGAAACCCAGGACCTCCTTCTTGCATTGGCTGAAGACCTCATGAGTGAAGGCGTGGATGCCGATGTTGACTCGCTTCTGGATGTCCCCGTTGTCTACGCCTCGGCAAAGGCAGGGAAATCCTCGCTGACCAACCCCGGCGATGGCAACATCCCCACCGAGGATCTCGAGCCTCTCTTCGAGACGATCCTTCAGCGTATTCCCGGCCCCGAATATGAGGAAGGCGCGCCCCTGCAGGCGCACGTGACAAACCTCGACGCCTCGCCCTTCCTTGGCCGCCTCGCCCTTCTGCGTATCCACAACGGCACTCTGCGTAAGGGTGAAACCGTTGGTCTGGCTCGCCACGACGGAACGATCAAGCCTGTTCGTATCACCGAGCTTCTGCGCACCGAAGGCCTGGAGCGCCTTCCTGCTGAAACCGCTGAGCCCGGCGATATCGTTGCGGTAGCCGGTATCGAAGACATCACTATCGGTGAGTCACTGGTTGACCTCGACGATCCTCGCCCCCTGCCCTTGATCACCGTTGACGATCCCGCGATCTCGATGACGATCGGTATTAACACTTCTCCCATGGCCGGACGAGTCAAGGGCGCAAAGGTGACCGCACGCCAGGTGAAGGATCGCTTGGATCGCGAATTGATCGGTAACGTTTCTATTCGAGTCCTGCCCACCGAGCGTCCCGATGCATGGGAAGTTCAGGGACGTGGCGAACTCGCTCTGGCAATTCTTGTTGAGCAGATGCGCCGTGAAGGCTTTGAACTCACCGTTGGTAAGCCGCAGGTTGTCACCAAGACCATCGACGGCGTGCGCAGCGAGCCCATGGAACGCATGACCATTGATATCCCCGAGGAATACCTCGGATCGGTCACTCAGCTGATGGCTCAGCGTAAGGGGCGCATGGAGACCATGGCTAACCATGGTTCGGGCTGGATCCGCTTGGAATTTGTCGTTCCCGCCCGAGGCCTGATTGGCTTCCGTACGCGTTTCCTCACCGAGACCCGCGGTACCGGTATCGCCTCGTCGATCGCCGAGGGCTATGCACCGTGGCAGGGCGCAATTGAGCAGCGCTTGACTGGTTCGCTTGTTGCGGACCGCGCAGGCCAGGCAACTCCCTACGCGATGACGAACCTTCAAGAGCGCGGCTCCTTCATTGTTGAGCCGGGTTCGGAGGTCTATGAAGGCCAGGTTGTTGGTGAGAATCCTCGCGGTGAGGATATGGATGTCAATATCTGCCGTGAAAAGAAGCAAACCAACACCCGTAGTGCGACCGCTGATGTCTACGAGTCCTTGACGCCTTCTCGCAAACTCACCTTGGAAGAGTCCCTGGAGTTTGCGGCTAACGATGAGTGCGTTGAAGTGACTCCCGAGGCCGTGCGCGTGCGTAAGGTCGTCTTGGACGCCCAGGAGCGCTTCAAGATTGCCGCTCGCGAGCGTCGTCAGAACAAGGACTGAGTCCGGCCTCGGCCCCAATAGGCCTTCGACGCCAACTGAAGCTCAGATTAGATCTGCGGCGGGGGAGGGACGCGCTTCCCGGTAACCATGGTTCGTGCATCGACGCGAACCTGGCCGCGCCGGGTCTCGATGACCACGTGAGTTGGGGCGGCTTCGATGAGCGTTCCCAGCGCATCGTGAAGGCCGTCGTCTAGACGATAGCGGACGACCACGCGAGAGCCCACCCCCAATTGCATCCATGGAAGACTAGGAATTGCGTGCGTGTCGTGTCGCGTAAAAGCTTCGGCTTGGACATGCTCCGCAGGACTGATCTTTTCCCTATTTTCGGGGGAAGAAAGCTGGTCGTTCGCGTGGTTCTTCATGTTGGCGATAATAGAATGAAGTGGTTGTCCAACCCAGTCCAAGGAGGAATTAATGACTTACGTCATTGCCCAGCCCTGTGTTGATGTTAAGGACCGGGCCTGCGTTGATGAGTGCCCCGTCGACTGCATTTACGAGGGCGAACGTACCCTGTACATCCACCCCGATGAGTGCGTGGACTGCGGTGCGTGCGAACCGGTCTGCCCGACCGAAGCAATCTTCTACGAGGATGACCTCCCCAGCGAATGGTCCGATTACCTGCAGGCCAACGCAGACTTTTTCGTCGATCTGGGCAGCCCCGGTGGTGCTCAGAAGACCGGTCCTCAGCCCTTCGATGTTCCGTGGATCAGCGAGCTTCCTCCGCAGAACGAAGATTGGGATAAGTAAGGAAACACATGAGCGTCCTTCCGCGCCCACTCGATCTGCCCTCATTCCCTTGGGATCAGCTCACCCCTTACCGTAAACGGGCAGCTGAACATCCCGGTGGAGTGTGTGATCTGTCGATTGGAACTCCGGTTGATCCCACTCCCGCGCTCATTCAGGATGCGCTTCAAGAGCATGCGGATGCGCCGGGATATCCAACCGTGATTGGCACTCCTGAGCTTCGTCACGCGATTCTTGCGTGGGGAAAGCGGCGGAACATGGTGGACGTTGGATTGCAGGGCGTTGTGCCGTCTATCGGCTCCAAGGAAGCCGTGGCATGGCTTCCCTTCCTTCTGGGAGTGCGCCCGGGAGATACGGTTTTATTCCCGCAGGCCTCGTATCCGACCTATGACATCAGCGCGCGTTTAGCGGGTGCAACCCCACTTCCGGTGGATCCGACAGATCCTTCGTCGTGGCCCGATGCTCAACTTGTATGGCTGAACTCGCCGGGCAACCCTGATGGCCATGTCCTCACGCTTGATGAGCTGCGTGCGGTCGTGCAGTGGGCCCGTAGCCATGACGCTGTCGTGATTTCTGATGAGTGCTACTCGGCTTTGGCGTGGGAGGAGCCTTTCGTTAGCGAGGGTGTGCCCTCACTGCTCGATGAACGAGTCTGCGATGGCGATCCTCGTTCGCTGATCGTGCTGTATTCGCTGTCCAAGCAGTCGAATTTAGCTGGTTACCGTGCGGCTTTGATATATGGGGATCCTCAGCTTCTTGCGCCTGTTATTGAAGTGCGTAAGCACTCGGGGATGATGGTTCCTGCTCCAGTGCAAGCCGCAATGCGCGTTGCGTTGGAGGATACCGAACACGTTGAGGCACAGCGTCAGGTGTATGCGCGCCGACGTGAAATCTTGATCGATGCTGTTGAACGCACTGGTCTTGAGCGCGACAAGGATTCGGCTGCGGGCCTTTACCTGTGGGTGAGGGATCCCTGTGGTGGCTTTGATTCTTGGCAGCTCGTTGATGCTTTCGCCCAACGGGGGATTGTTGTTGCTCCCGGTGATTTTTATGGCGAGGCCGGGGCGGGCTTTGTGCGCGTAGCCTTGACCGCCACCGATGAGCGCGTTGCCGAGGCCGCGAGCCGTTTGATCGCCCAGCCAATCCGAGCATGACGCTTGAGCGACTTAGTGGGCGTCAGGGCCTTTTCGATCCCAAAGACTGACCCACTGCAATCCCATATCGGCCATCATGGTGCGGATTAAGGGAAGTGAGATTCCAATGACGTTGTGGTGGTCGCCTTCAATGGCTTCGATGAAGGCTCCACCCAATCCGTCGATGGTGAAAGAACCGGCGACTTCTAAGGGCTCGCCGCTTGCTACGTAGGCTTGGGCTTCTTCATCGTTGATCGAGCCAAAGTGAATATCGGTTGAGGATGGACGCGTGTCTTCTTTCAGGATCTTCCATCCGTCCTTATCCCAGCGCATATGCGCGAGGTAGTGGCCACTCCACAAGGTTGTGTGTGCCTTGGAAAGTGCCTTTACTCGGGCAAGGGCAACCTGGGGATCGTGAGGTTTGCCCAGTAACTCCCCACCGGCCTCGAGCATGGAATCGCAGGCAACGAGTACGCACTCACCTTTGGGGAGGGCGGCCTCGTCCAGCGATAGCTTTCCCGCGCATATCTCCGAAGCTACGGCCCTTCCTTTAGCGGTCGCAAGGGCACACACTTTCTCAGCGGGGGAGGCGCTGGGGATTCGATCCAAGATTGAATCCTCGTCCACTTGGGAAACCTTGACGATCGGAGTTATCCCGGCTTCCTGGAGGATGCGCCGGCGGGCAGGAGATTGTGAGGCTAATACAAGGTGCATACTATGAATTTTCCCGTGCAGGCTCGGCTTTTCTTCACTACACTAATGTGTGTTAGGCCACACGCGTGGAGAAAACTGTGAAGGAAGAAGCAGGATTGAGTCACGATTTTTCGACTGCACACACCAATAGCTCTTCCCTCCTTGGTGGTCCGGCTACCCTCACTGTTGATGATCTTGCTCAGATGGCGCAGACCAGCAGCGAGGATGTTCGCGAATTCTGGGTCGCAATGGGTTTCCCGTCCCCGCGTGCCGAAGAAAAGGTCTTTACGGAAAACGATGCTCGGCTTTTCGTTGAATGGTCGAAATTTATTGCTTCGGGGGCTATTGATCAGGCGACCGCGCGTTCGCTTCTCCGTGCGAATTCCCACTTAGCTGACCGTTTGGGCTTGTGGCAGGTTGAAGCGCTGGTTGAAGACACGATGCGACGCTACGGCTTAGATGACACCGCGGCACGAATGTATGTCCTCGACCATATTCGCGAGCGCGTTGACATGTTCGATGAACTGCTGCGACATTCGTGGCGGCGTCAGCTGGATGCCCTGCTCAAGCGGATGGACCATGAGATCGCTACGCGTGGACATGAGGGATTGCAACCGCGATTCCCGCTGAATCGATCCCTTGGCTTTGTTGACATGGTTTCCTACACCTCATCGTCGACGATTCTGGGTGGGCGTCTGGTTGACCTTATTGGTCGTTTTGAGCAGCTTTCGCGTGACGCTGTGACTGACGCGGGTGGCCGCGTGGTAAAGATGATCGGCGATGCGGTCATGTATATTGCCGATGATCTCGAAACGGGTCTTCGAGTAGCGGTTTCACTTATTGAGCAGCTCGGTGCTGATGATCAGATGCTTCCTGTTCGTGCTTCCTTCGTGCGTGGCGATGTCTTTTCTCGTTCAGGCGATGTGTTTGGTCCGACGGTTAACTTGGCCTCGCGCCTGGTGGATATCGCTCCAGTGGGCAAAATTTTGATGGATCCCACCACAGCTGCCGCGATTGCTGCGGGTAAAGCGGGGATGGAGTACGACGTAGAAGAGTTCCCAAGCGCAACTTTGCGCGGTTTTGGAACGATTTCGCCCTATCTTCTGACCTATCGCCACTAAAAGACTGTCTGCTTTTTTACCAGATCTTGTGATTTCATCCCATTTAGGTCAAGAAATGTACAAGAGATCCCTGAAATCCGGTATGCTGTTTCCGTGACTACAGTGCTTCTCGTTGAAGATGATCCGGCTATCGCTGGCCCGCTCACCCGCGCCCTCGCACGCGAAACCTACGATGTGCGCGCGCATGACCACGGCCGGAGCGCACTCGAAGATCTTGAGGGTGTTGACCTGGTTGTTCTTGACCTAGGTCTTCCCGACATGGACGGTCTGGATGTCGCAAGGGAAATTCGTTCCTCTGGCTCTTCCGTGCCGATTCTTATCCTTACTGCACGTGCCGATGAAGTCGACATGGTTGTTGGCCTTGACGCTGGTGCAGATGATTACGTGACCAAGCCTTTCCGCTTGGCAGAGCTCCTTGCGCGCGTTCGCGCACTACTGCGACGTGGTGGCGGCGAGGTCGCAGACGGCGATCTTGTCGTTCAGGACGTCCGTATCGATGTGGCCGCACACCGTGCTTACGTTGCTGGAAAAGAGCTCTCGCTGACAGCAAAGGAGTTTGAACTCCTGCGCGTTCTGGTTCGCGAGGCGGGAAATGTTGTTCCGCGCGACACCCTGATGCGTGAAGTTTGGGGAAATGGTCTGAGCGGTTCGACAAAGACACTAGACATGCATGTGTCCTGGCTTCGCCGCAAGCTTGGTGATGATGCAACATCTCCGCGCTATATCACCACTGTTCGCGGAATGGGTTTCCGCTTTGAGAAGCCAACTGCCTAAATCTCTGAAGGTCTGTCATGCGTAGACGTGCTGCGCGAATGATTTTGACCGCGGTTGCGGTTGTCGCACTGATTTTCGGTATCCCCGCGGCCGTGGCATCTTCCTTGATTGTTTGGAATACGCAAACGGCTTCGCTGGATACCCGAGCGCAGACAGTTCAAACCAATCTTGATCGACGTCTACGCACTTCAACCCTCTCTGACGGCTATGCGCGGATGTGGGCGCAGACCCTTGTGGCCAACGGGGAGCCGGCCTACGTTGAAATTATGATTCCCCAGAACCCGCAGCCCATCACTTTGGGGGAGAAGCTTCGCGGCATCACTATCACTCGCACTGCCTCATCACCGGATGGCGTCAAAGTGACGGTAATGATTTCAGCGCGTAACGCGATTCGAAGTATCGTTCGCGTTTCAGGTCTTTTCCTTTTAGGAATTCTTGTTTCTCTGGCTGTTGGTTGGGCCCTTGCAGCGCGTTTTTCGCGGCGTCTCTCGGCACCTCTGATCTATCTTTCGGCTCAAGCGGAACAAATTGGTTCCGGTCAGGTCCGAGCGCGTGTCAAGCCTTCAGGTATTGAAGAAATCGATCTTGTTCAAGAAGAACTTCAGCGTACGGGCGAGAAGATGGCACGCCGTTTGGCAGCCGAACGACAGCTGGCCGCCGATGCCTCGCATCAGCTTCGCACTCCTTTGACAGCGCTTTCCATGCGCCTGGAAGAAATTGAAATGATTTCGACCGAAGAAGAAGTACAGGAAGAAGCACGTTCATGCCTAGAACAGGTTGAACGGTTGACAACAGTAGTCACCGAGCTGCTGGATACGAATAAGCGTCAGGCCTCTGCAACTGAAGCCATCGATGTTCTGGAAGTCTTCAACACCCAGCGTGAAGAATGGGAAGAAGCCTTCGAAAAAGCCGATCGCGTCTTACGTTTCACAGATGAGGCAGATATGCCGATTCTTGCTGATGAGGCGAAGATTGCGCAGGTGCTTGCAACCTTGATCGAAAATTCCTTGCGCTATGGTGCTGGTACGACCTGGGTACACGCGCGCAATAGTGTTAATAGTCGAGGCGTTATCATCGAGGTCTCTGATGAAGGCGAAGGCGTTGATGCTGAATTGGCCCCCTATATTTTTGAAAATGGGGTGTCGGGTCACGGCTCCAGTGGAATTGGTCTGGCATTGGCGAAGGACCTCATTGAAACGATGGGTGGCCGCATTGAGCTTTCTCAGGCGGTTCCACCAGTTTTCACTCTCTCTTTGGCAGCGATTCCCGCTAGCTATGACCCGGGGCGCGTGATGCCAGAGGGCGCGCTAGTCTCGATGGGTCGGCGCTCACGACGCTTTTAATTGCCGTACACTGAATTCCATGAGCATTCTTGTTACGGGAGGCGCCGGCTACATCGGCGCACACGTTGTTCGTCTTCTGCTGGAACGTGGCGAAAAGGTTGTTGTTATTGACAATCTGACCACCGGCGCAGCCAATCGAATTGGCGATGCGACACTTATCGAAGTGGATGTCGCACGCGATGAGGCTCTGCCCATCTTGACCCAGGCAATGATCGATGAAGATGTCACTGGCGTTATTCATTTTGCTGCTCAGAAGCAGGTCGGCGAATCTGTTGAGCGTCCTGCTTGGTACTACCGTCAAAATATCGGTGGTTTGGCGAATGTTCTGCTGGCAATGGAGGAAGCCGGCGTGAAGAACATGATTTTCTCTTCCTCTGCGGCCGTTTATGGGATGCCGCCGGTTCCCGTGATCCCCGAGGATATTGAGAAGAAGCCCATTAATCCTTACGGTGAGACCAAGCTGATCGGCGAATGGATGATGGCCGATGCTGAACGCGCATGGGGCCTCAACTGGATCGGACTGCGCTACTTCAACGTTGCCGGCGCTGGATGGAATGATCTCGCCGATCCCGCATGCCTCAACTTGGTTCCTATGGTCCTTGACCGTTTGGCTCGCGGTGAGCACCCGAAGATCTTCGGAACGGATTACCCGACCGATGACGGAACCTGCATCCGCGACTACATTCACGTCAAGGACCTGGCCGATGCTCACATTTTTGCTCTGGATGCCCTGACACGCGGTGTTCCTGCGCATCGTCAATTCAATGTGGGTACCGGTCTGGGCACCTCGGTCCGCGAGATCATCGACGGGCTTCGCGCGGTTTCCGGCTGGGATTTCCCGGTTGACGAACTTGACCGTCGCGCAGGTGACCCGCCCATGCTCATCGGCGATCCGCAGTCGATTGCTGTGGATTTGGGCTGGAAGGCTAACTACGGTGTCGCTGAGATTCTGCAGTCTGCATGGGATGCCTGGCAGGCCGGGCCTCGCGCAATCGAGGTCCCCTCTCAGTCCTGAGCTATGACAGACGCCGAACCTAAGGCCTCGCCTGCTCGACCGTGGAATTCTTCGACTGTATCCATCAGTGATTTAGATTCTCTTGAGCAGGCCATGGCGTGGCGTCGTCTTGGCCCGCAGGCAGCACTGCACGGTTTCGTCATGATGCTGCGAATGGCCCTGCTGAGTGCTGATTACGTCTATATCGACCGTAATCAGCTTCTAGATGGGGTCTGTTTCCTCGCTCTTGGTCCCGATGGGCTTGCCGAGGCCTTGGGGTTGCCCTCGTACCAGGATCTTCCTTTACTCGTGGGTTGTCAGCCTCCCGCGGGCACTCCCGCGGGCTTTGCCCGTCCTGAGAGCATCGAAGAACGCGCCGAGTGGGCGGATCTTCAACGCCGTCAGGTTGAGCGTGAAGGCTTTGTTTCTGCCGCACGCGCGGTCTTTGAATGTGAGATGCCTACAGCTCATTCGGTGACTGGAGGACATGCCCGCCTTGCCCTGCTACTCCAAGGGCTGAGTGAAACGCAAACCGAAGAGGGCCGGCCATACCCGGCGTACTGCTCGATACCCCGTTCTCGTCAAGATCCAGCACGCCTCATCGAAACGGGACGCGATCAGTGGGTGCGCGCGATGGAAGACATGCGTGTTCACCTCATGACGTGGCCTCGAACCCCTAGCGTTGAGGATGCTGCTTTCTGGGAGAACCACGGTCGCCTCGAGGATCTTGAAGATAGCGAAGCGATCGCAATTGCTCGCACTTTGCGAGCCTGGCTGCCGAAGTGGATTGCCAATGACGGTGGGGAAGTGACGCGCCCAGCTCGGCGCGGGGATGTTGTTTCTCTTCTGTCCCATTGGATGGAAGAAGCTCCGCCGGCAGATCTCGATGCCTCAGAAGGAGAGCTTTATCGTGATGTGCTCACAGCGCCTCAAGCGCGCTGTGCATTGCGCTGGTTTTCACTTCTTTACGAGGACGCAGCCATGCATCAGCGTCTTGCGCTCCTGGATACGGCAACTTCGCGCATGAGTTTTACGATGATCGCCGACGATGATGGTACTGATGACGCGGAAGTCCGGGCACAGCGTCAGTGGGGGATGTGCGTCCCACCGCAGAGTAGAAAGCAATACTGGCGTGCCCGCGTGCAAGAAAATACTCGATTGACGCTTGCCCGCATGGGACTGCGAGTTGCGTCAAGAACTGGCTCTGGCCGTGGGGGACTTGGGGGAAGTGCGCGCGGACTTTCCGTTAACGGGGAAATTACCGAGGCCATGGGGACTCTTTCTCCAGAACAGTACCAGCGCGTCCTGACCCACCCGATGACCGCCCAAGCTCGTGCTGCACAGCTTGAACTCAGTGCCCTTAGAAATCCCCACCCCGCCGAGGAAATCAGAGTGAAGCGAGCCTCGCGTAACGCGTGGCGTTCACTTGCGCTCTTCATTCGAGAGTTTGAAGTCGATCCGGTGGAGTGGCGTAGACGTGTCTTCAGCGGAGTGCTTCGCTGCGTCGCTGTGACCATTTTGGCCTTCTTCCTGACCGCACACGATTCAGGTTGGTTTGGCGAAGATACTCTTTGGATGAATGTCCTGTGGACCGCGATTGCCTTCCTTGCATCCTTCCCGTATTCGGATGTCCGGGAGCTCTTCAAGCTTCGTCCGTCAAGGATGATGTCTGAAATCCGATTGGCTCAGGCCTAAATCCGACGACTCGATAACCACTCAAAACTCATCCCATCAGGCACAAGGAGACGCCATGAAATGGAGCCAGGTTTGGCACGCAGAAAACTTTCCCCTGTGGGTCGAAGGTAATGATGCGACTCCGCGTATGCACCGTGTCTTTATCGGGGGAAATCGCGCCGGGGCTGTTGCGATTGCTCGAAACCAGAACGGTGATTTTGCCCTGGTCCGTCAGCAACGTCTTGCCATCGAGCGTGAACTCTGGGAATTCCCGCGAGGGATGAGCGAGGATTCGGATGCGGATGGGGTAGCGACTGGCCTTCGTGAACTCCTTGAAGAGACCGGATTTTATGGGGAAAACGGACACTCCTTGGGACAGATTTACCCCGATTCTGGCATCCTTGCCGGGCACGTCGAAGTCGTCTCCTGCACGGTCCCACCTCAGGAGCGTCAAGCTATTGATGGAGAAGTTGATGCGCTTCAGTGGGTCAGTCTTGCTGCACTCAAAGAGCTGATTGCGGGTGGCCAGCTTCAAGACGCTATTTCTCTTGCGGCTTTTTCCATCTGGAGCCTTCGCAACAACTCCTGACTGTTCTTTAACCGGTGGCGCGACTTTCGACTATATGACGTGAGTTCCATAGTTGGGATCTGCACTGCGCCTCAAGGACGTCCCGATTATGAGAACTGCGATGCAAGGTCGTCTTTTGTGAGTGTCCCAGCACGAAGCTTGGCGAAGAAATCCGGTGCAGTCGTATCTTCAAGCAGCACCGCGCTTCCCGCCGATGTCGCATAACCCAGAGATTCAATCGGGGGAACACCGGTCATTCCGGAGTTTTGTGCCTCACGGAATGCCAGTACCAAGCGTGCAACGTCAATAACAGATGAGTCCTGATCGACCGTGAATGCGGAAGCGCCAGCTCGTTCAACGCGCAGGGCGCTCATCGGGTTGAGCAACGTTGCAGGCTTCATCGCCTTCGAAACGGTCTTCGACACTACCTGGCGCTGGCGTTCAGCACGTCCGATGTCACCGCGTGGATCCGAATAGCGCATGCGCGCAAATGCCAGAGCAGTCTTACCGTCGGCGTCATGGCATCCGGCTTCCCAATTGAGCTCCGAGCGTTCATCCTCAACGCTGAGATCGAAGCACAGATTCACCCCATCGACCGCATCGACAATATTGGACACCCCGCCCATTCCGATCTCTGCGTAGTGATCTACGGTAAGCCCGGTGAGGTTTTCGACTGTCTTGACCAAGAGCGCGGGGCCTCCATAAGCGTACGAGGCATTGAGCTTGTCCCAGCCATAGCCGGGGATCTCGACATAGGTATCGCGGGGGAGGGAGATATTGCTGGTCTGTCCATTGGGGGCAACGTGAACAAGCATGATCGAATCTGCGCGTTGCCCCTCGGTGTCATCGGGAACCGAGCCGTCTGCGCGTGAATCTGAGCCTGCTAATAGATACGTAGTTCCAGAAGTATTGGCACTTCCTGACAGCGCATCGATCTTCTTCAAATGAGAGTTGGCATCCATCATCAGGAAAACCGGCCATGCCAACATCAGCAGAACACACGTGACGACGATAAGAGGCCAGCGCCTTTTCTTCCTCTGACGAGGCTTCACTGGGCTTACGCTTGCGGCTTGGCGTGCG
Organism: uncultured Actinomyces sp.; assembly: GCA_938030835.1. Taxonomy (GTDB): domain Bacteria; phylum Actinomycetota; class Actinomycetes; order Actinomycetales; family Actinomycetaceae; genus Pauljensenia. The sequence continues at coordinate 19,419 of CALHID010000337.1, forward strand.
CTGGGCTGGGCTTGAACAGGTTGGAAGTGTGGGCGTTGCGTTGATGCCTGCGCAGGAGGTCTGGAAGTCGCACCTACGGATTCTCGTGCTGGAGCTGAGGGGGCGTAGGCCGGAGGCTGGGTTCGTCGTGCACGGGGCGCAAAGGAAGGAGGCATCGCCTCTTCGTGAACGCGGGAGGGCTCAGCCGGTGTGCTCTGCCGCGTGGGAGAGTGCTGCGGGGACTCAGTGGGGACACTGCGGGGGTGATCAGCCGCCTCTTCATTCTGGGCACCAGCGTTGGCGACCTCTGAAAGACGAGGCCGCCGACGTGAAGGATCAGGTTGGAATGAAGGCGGCTGAGTCATCACTTCTCCGGGGGACAGGGCTTTTGAGTCGGCGTGGCACTTGGAGATTGTGACGCGCTTGCACTGGGCGTTGCGGAAGCAGATGCACTTTGTGATGAGGAAGGCGAGGCCGAAGGATCCTGAGCGGGAGCATTCGTCTGTCCGTCTTCACCGCTGCCATTCGTGAACTCAATTGTCGCGGGGAAGGGCTGGTCCTTGCGGATTGCTTCCCACACTTGGCTGAACTGAGGCTCCAGGTTGATGACTCGGTTTGGGTCAACCGGCGAATACTGGTTCGGTGAGGTGATGAACTGAATATTCGAACGATTGACCGAAGTGAGTGAGAGCATCAGGCCCACGTCGGTGTTGATGTTTGACAGGTTCTGCGAAGGCTGCAGAGCTGAAAGCCCCTGCTTCGTGAAGGAGAGAAGTGAGGGAAGATCGGAAACGAAGTTCTTCGCCATCAACTCGCGCATAATTGCCGCGACAAGCTTCTGCTGGTTGGAGATACGGCCGAGGTCGGAGCCATCGCCAACGGCGTAGCGTGTGCGCGCGTAGGCAAGTGCAGTCTTACCATCGAGCTTCTGGCACCCTGCTTGAACGTGAAGGTCTGACTTGGAATCATCGATATCTTCGGGGATATCGAACCAGACCCCTCCAAGAGCATCAATCAAGCCGCGGAAACCGTGGAAGTCGACGACGACAAAGCCATCAACCTTTGTTCCGGTTAGTTGCTCAACTGTGGCTTTGGTACAGGCGATGCCACCTGCGATATCGGTATCATTCGAACCCGTTGAGAACGCGGAGTTAAACATCCCCGTGTAGGCAGAGGATGTCGTGCCATCGGAGCGGCGGCACGAGGGAATATCGGTGATGAGATCTCGGGGGATAGAGACGACCTGGATTCGCGAGCGGTCCGCAGAAATATGCATGAACATGGTCGTATCCGAGTGGATAGACGACAGTTCATCGGGATCGCCATTGGCGTCATCGCCTTGGTTCTGTCGTGAATCAATACCCGAAATCAAGATATTGACGGCGCGACCTTCAAAAGAGTCCGCGGGCGCTGCGGATTCGGTTGAGTTCGCATTTCCAAGGCCATTTGTGTTGATGCTGTTTGCCGAAAGCTGGCTACCAAAGCTGTGATAGACAAAAAACACTGTCCACACCAGCAGCAGAACACAGGTGAAAGCAACCAGTGAAACCACTCGTGCCGGACCACTCTTAAAAGGGAGCGTCGCAGAGTGCAGGATCGATCGCGCATCGCGCGGTTGTGGAGTACTCATCGCGTTTATCATATCGTTACTTGAGTTCTCCGCGTGTTATTCCGCAGTAAATTCTCCGATACCCCATTGAATGTCACCTTGGAAATTTTGATAGACGCCACCGCACGGGGTGTGTGCGCCGAACTTTGCGGTCCATTAGATTTGATCGCCGCGGTAGAACTGGATGAAAGCGCCGTCGCGCAGGGGGACTAGTCCAGATGCGGCACCAAGTACTCCGTTTTCTGCGCCCATTTCCTGCCAGCGTTGGCGGATCTGTAACTCGGGGGAGAGGGGCGCATGGTCGTTAGTAGCGGAGCGGTCCACGCTATTCGGAATATCGTTCCCGGTCGGAGTGTTTCCTGAGGCTGTTGTGGAATCAACCGAAGAGGGGGTGCTTGCAGATGGGGATGCTTCGGGTGTGGAGGTTTCAGCCTGAGTCGGGGAAGACGCCTGTGCTGATGGGGTGGCCTTTCGGCCTCGGAAGCGGGGGCGGCAAAGAGAAACTAAGTCTTCAAACGCCCTATCCGAATATTATTCAGAATTTATGTGCATTACTTGGCATATACCTCACATTTGCCCGTAGGCTTATCCCATGAGCAATCCAACCGTCATCGCCGTCGTCGTTGCATGGAACCGAGCACAGCTCTTGCGTGAAACCTTGGACGGCCTTGCCTCGCAGACCCGGCCATTGGATGGAGTTGTCGTCGTTGACAATGCTTCCAGCGATGAAACTCCGCAGCTCATTGCCTCGCATCCTGCCGTCACCAATGTCGTGACGCTTCCACAAAATTACGGTGGCGCCGGTGGCTTTGCCGCGGGAATTGCTCGAGCGATGACTTTAGGCGCAGACCTCGTGTGGATCATGGATGATGACACGATCCCAACTCCTACTGCCCTTGAGGTGCTTGTGCAAACCCGCGAGGAATATCCCGGCACTCCAGCCGTTTTGGCGTGCCGAGCCGATTGGATTGACGGACGCGAACATCCGATGAATGCACCTCGCGAACGCTTCTTGATCTCCCGCGAGCTGCGTGAACACGCGGCTGCCGTTGGAGCACGTCAGATTCGCACGGCATCATTCGTTGCGATCATGATCGATGCGCGTGCGATTGAAGAAGAGGGACTGCCCGAAGCAGCCTACTTCTTGTGGAATGACGACTTTGAGTACACCGCACGCCTTCTTAAGGGCCGAGTAGGGCTTTACGTGGATGGTGCACGTGTCGAGCACCGAACGAAGACTTTCGGGAACTCCACTGCAGACCCCGGCCCGCGTTTCTACAACGAAGTTCGTAACAAAGTTTGGGCGCTTGGAACTTCTTCCGGCTTTGGTCTTTTTGATCGCTGCGCTTTTGGAGCTGCCACTGCGCTTCGCTGGGCAAAGATGATTGCCGCCTCGGCCGATCGTGAAGCCGCTCTTGGATACCTACGTGAGGGACTTCGTGATGCTTGGCGTCCGCCGCTGCGCTCCAGTGAAATCCTGCATCTGACTGAGGTCGCCGATGAAGTCGCTGCTCTTGAACAAGGACACCGTTCCTGCGGCTGTGGGTGTGTCTCATCTGTCTCGGAATCGCGTGGCTGCTCAGAGGGGGAGCCTCGATGACAGTCTCAAACTTTTCGGTTCTGCTCCCTGTTTATGCGGGGGATCAGTCGGAGTTTTTCTTCCGTGCAGTTTCTAGCGCGACGCGCGAGCAGGAGCTGCGCCCACGCCAGCTGGTTGTTGTGTGCGATGGTCCCGTCCCCGAAGAGATTTCGGAATTTCTCCACCGTGCTGCGCGAGGGGAAGAAACTGAAGTTTTGGGAAACACTGATGTCAGGGTTGTCCGGCTCAAGCACAATATGGGACTGGCGAATGCCTTGAATATCGGCCTGGCACATTGTTCGTATGAAATCGTTGCACGCGTTGATGCTGACGATATTTCGCTCCCTCGTCGTTTCGCCGTTCAAGTTCCCCTTATCGAAGACGGCTTGGGCTTGCTGGGTTCGGCAATTCAAGAATTTAGTGACGACGAGGCCGAAGCCGGGATGGTCCGGAATATGCCGGCGAGCGAAGAAGAAATCCGTCGGGTCATTTCCTACCGTTCTCCCTTCGCGCACCCTTCAGTTGTGTACCGCAAGAGTGCGGTTGAATCAGTTGGGGGATACGAGCACCTTCAGCTGATGGAGGATTACTTGCTTTTTGCGCGGATGGTTGCAGCGGGAGTTCCCTGTGCGAATGTGCCGGAGGTTCTTGTTCGCTATCGCGTGGGATCGGGCGCATATAAGAGGCGCGGGGGAGCACAGATGCTGCGTTCAGAGATGCGTCTTCAAAACCTTTTCCTCAATGAAGGAATTGTGTCTAAGGGCCAATATGCGCGAAACCTTGCCATCCGCGGGGCTTATCGGTTGATTCCCACACAACTTCGACAAACTCTTTATCGAGGGGTTGGAAAACTTCGCTGGTTCGTGTCGAAGGACCAATGACGCGATCTGTCCAGTTCTTTCGCTTATACTGACTGGGATTGAAAGGAGTTCGACCGTGAACTATGACCTTGTTGTCGTCGGATCTGGCCTTTTCGGCCTGACAATTGCTGAGCAGGCCGCATCTCGCTGGGGCCTCCGCGTCGCAATCGTTGAGCGTCGCTCGCACCTTGGTGGCAATGCCTACTCTGAGATTGATCCGGAAACCGGTATCGAAGTTCATAAGTACGGCGCACACCTCTTCCACACCTCCAACGAGCGCGTGTGGGAGTATGTCAATCGTTTCACCTCCTTTACCTCTTACGTTCACCGCGTATGGACCACCGTCGACGGTGTTGTCTACCCGATGCCCGTGAACCTGGGAACCATTAACCAGTTCTTCTCCGCTGCCTACGGCCCGGACGAGGCCCGTGCGCTTATTGCCCAGCAGGCAGCAGAAGTTGACGGCCAAGAGATTACCGACTTCGAGTCCAAGGGTGTCTCCCTGGTTGGTCGCCCCCTCTTCGAGGCCTTCTTTAAGAACTACACCGCCAAGCAGTGGCAGACCGACCCCAAGGATCTTCCCGCCTCGATCATTTCGCGACTTCCCGTGCGCTACAACTACGATTCGCGCTACTTCAATGACAAGTACGAAGGTTTGCCGGTGGACGGCTACACCGCGTGGATGGAACGCATGGTTGCCTCGGACCTCATTGATGTCTACTTGGACACCGACTTCTTCGATCCCGAGAACCCGCTGAACAAGGCTGCGGTCGTCGGCAAGGTTCCGGTTGTCTACACCGGCCCGGTTGATCGCTACTTCGACTACTCAGCAGGCGACCTGTCTTGGCGCACCGTCGACTTCGAAAAGGAAGTCGTCGACACCGGTGACTACCAGGGCTGCTCCGTCATGAACTACGGCGATATCGATGTTCCCTTCACGCGAATCATCGAATTCCGCCACTTCCACCCTGAGCGTGACTACCAGGACAAGAAGACCGTGATCTTCCGCGAGTTCTCTCGCTTTGCTGATCATGGCGACGAGCCCTACTACCCGGTGAATACCGCGCAGGATCGCGAACGCCTGGAGCAGTACCGCGAGCTCATGAAGAATGAAGACCGCGTCTTCTTCGGTGGCCGTCTGGGTACCTACAAGTACCTGGATATGCACATGGCAATCGCTTCGGCACTGACGATGCTCGATAACGAGC
>CALHID010000338.1 GCA_938030835.1 uncultured Actinomyces sp.
CACCATTAACTCCGACATCCCCAGCCTCCCCGCTGGCGACAAGCTGAAGACCTACATGGTCGTCGACCAGTACGACAAGCGCGTCACCATCGCGACCACCGATGTCACTCTGGCGCTGTCCGACGGCACTGCTCTTGTGGCTGGCACCGACTACGATCTCAAGACCGCTAACGGTACCGGTACCGCCAAGGACTACAAGTTCATCACCGCTGTCTTCGCCGAAGCCGGCCGTAACAAGATTGCTGCCGCCCGTGCAGCAGGAACTGACGCCACCAAGGTCGTCATGAAGCTCAAGGGCACCGTCACCGGCCCGCTCTCCGGAAACGGCCTGGTCCCCAACAAGGTCACCCTGATCCCGAACACCCCGGCAACCCCGTGGGATCCCGAGTCGGGCACCACTCCTCCCCCGGAGTACCCGCACTCTGAGGTCGTCTCCAAGTTCGGCAAGGTCAAGATCACCAAGGTCTCCGCAGCTGATCCGACCGCCAAGCTCAAGGACGCCGAGTTCTCGGTCTACAAGTGCACCCCCACCGGACTGACCTCCGGCACCGACAACTTCGTTTCCAACAACGCAACCCTCGGTGACAAGATCACCGTTGATGGCAAGGACACCTTCACCACCGACGCCAACGGCGTCGTGGAAATCGACTCCCTGCGCAACAACGACTGGGCGAACAACAAGCAGGTTGACAACCCCGATTGGTACTGCCTCGTTGAAACCAAGGCTCCTGCAGGCTTTGAGCTCCAGACCCGCCCGATCGCCTTCCAGATCCTCCAGTCCAACTCCAAGGCCGACAACCAGTACACCCTGGCGACCACGGTCAAGGATGCTCCTCACAATGGTGGCTTCCACCTGCCCGTCACCGGTGCTGCCGGTGTGGGCGTGCTGATCGCAGCTGGCTCGGCACTCGTTGCTGGCGCTGGCGCCATCACCATTGCGAACAAGCGTCGCAAGGAAAACGCCTGATCTCTAACTGAGATTTAGCCGGGTGCGGGAAGGCCCACGGGTCTTCCCGCACCCGTTTCTATACAATCAACGCAACCCCCATAACCCCCCATTTAAAAGGCGACTCATGAGCGAGAACGAGATCCACGCAGACGACAGTCTCTCAAATACCCAGGTTGAGGAAGAGACACCTGAAACTGCGCAAGAACGTGATCAACGCATTCGCAAGGCTCTACGCCGCCGTCGCCTTTTCACAATTCTTCCGCCCGTTCTGCTGGTGCTGGGGATTCTGGTTCTGCTTTACCCCGTTATCGCGACCTATCAGAACAACGTCGAACAACAGCGCATTGCCAAGGCCTTCAGTGCCGAACAAACCAACGTCGGTCGAGATGTCATTAAAGACGAACTCGCACGCGCTGACGAATACAACCGCCAAGCCGCCGAAGCACCCATCCTTGACCCCTGGTTGGAATCGCAGCGCCCCAACACTCCTCAGTACAGCAACTATCTTTCGCAGCTCGATGTCAACCCCGTGATGGCAACCGTTAAGGTCCCTTCGGCCGATATCAGCCTTCCGATCTATCACGGCACCGAAACCTCAACTCTTGAAAAAGGCGTTGGACACCTCTTTGGAACTGCGCTCCCCGTCGGTGGCGAAGGAACTCACACAGTTCTTACCGGCCACTCGGGACTGGGTAGTGCAACCATGTTCGACCACCTCAACCGCGTCGAACTCGGCGACGTCTTCTACATCGAAGTCCTTGGGCGTCACCTGAAATACAAGGTCACTGACATCCGAACCGTTCTCCCGAACGAAACAGAGAGCCTGAACAAGGTTGCCGGAAAAGACCTTGCAACCCTGATCACCTGTACGCCCTACGGCATCAATACTCACCGACTGCTCGTTACCGGTGAGCGCGTTCCCATGGATGATCAGCAAGTTGCTGCAGAATCGGCAAATGTTGAACCCGCAGTCGTTCAGACCTGGATGATTGCCGTCGTTGTCGGCATTATCGCCGTGCTCATTGCGACCGCAGTCCTATGGTTCCTCGCCCGTAAGAACCGCAAGAAGCGTGAGGCTGAGGAAGGTGCTGCAGCTGTTGTGTCCGCACTGAGCGGAAGCGGTGAAGAAGCAGAGATCAACACTCCACAACGTTGACGGCCAGGCCGCCCGCTGAGGTCTCCTTGTACTTTGAGAGCATGTCGTTTCCTGTCTGACGCATTGTCTCAATGGCGACATCCAAGGACACGGTGTGGCGGCCATCGCCCCACAGGGCCATGCGAGCAGCGTTAATTGCCTTAACAGCAGCAATCGCATTGCGCTCAATGCAGGGGATCTGAACAAGCCCGCCAACGGGATCGCAGGTCAATCCCAGAGAATGCTCCATGGCGATCTCGGCAGCGTTCTCCACTTGCTGAGGGGTGCCGCCGAGAGCCTGAGCAAGTCCTGCAGCCGCCATTGCCGAGGCCGAGCCGACCTCTCCCTGACAGCCGACCTCAGCACCGGCAATCGATGCGTTCGTCTTAATCAAAGCGCCAATCGCAGTCGCCGCTAATAAGAACTCGTGAATCGATGCGCGACGGCAACTGGCCGACTCTGACGACTCATCCAGAGGAAGCTCTGAAATCCCAGCCAAATTCGAGGGGGAGAAGTCAGGGAAACTTGCTCCGGCCTCGGGGCAAAAAGCAACGAGGTAGCCCAACACTGCGGGGATCACGCCAGCTGCGCCATTGGTGGGTGCGGTGACGATCCTGTGCCCGGCCGCATTCTCTTCATTCACAGCCAGCGCGTAGAGGTTGACCCAATCCATGGCGCGCAGGGGATCTTGCATAACCCCGGCCCAGCCTCGGCGCTCACTCGCCGAAAAAGCCTTCTCGGCACGCGCGCGCAATTGTGCGGCCAAGGCATTCGCCCGCCGAGGAACATCCAGTCCACCGGGCAAAATACCGGTGGAGGAAATCCCCGCCTCAATCGCGTGGAACATCGTGTGCGCGATCTGGTCGAGGTAGGTATCCAAGGCCACCTCGGAGCGCGCAGAAAGTTCGTTTGCGCGGACAACCTCGGCGATGGAAAGGCCTGAGCGCGCGCATTGCGCCAAAAGCTGTGCGCCCGTCGAGAAGGGGTAGGGTGCGGGCGTACACATTCCCGTTGTCTCTTGTGCCGAGGCCAAGGATGCGATCTCGGGGTGTTCAGGATCGTTATTCGTCTGGGCCATGACGAAGCCGCCACCTACCGAATAGTAGGTGCGCTCAAGGACCAAGCTCTCGCCTGCGTAAGCGGTGATTGTGAGCGCGTTGACGTGGTAGCTCAGGACCGTGCGCGGAAGAAAACGGATATCGGACTCGATATCAAAAGGAATTTCCCGGCCACCCGCAAAAGGAAGATGGCCACTGGAAGCAATCTGGGGAATCAGACTCTCGACTGTTTCAATGGACACGGTTTCAGGGTCGTATCCCGCTAATCCCAGTAGTACCGCACGGTCTGTGTTGTGGCCTCGTCCGGTTGCGCCAAGGGAGCCAAAAAGGTCAATGGTTACGTGAGACAGATGCGAATAATCGGGAAGCGCACACAGCTCGGTGGAGAAAGCAAGGCCCGCACGCATCGGACCGACCGTGTGCGATGAAGAGGGGCCAATACCGATTGAAAACATATCGAAAGCGGAAAGCGGGCGAGGGGCCTGGCTGGCGGGAACTTCACCGGCGACAATGGCTGCAGGTGTAGGGGTGCCTGCGCTGTACTGATCGGGAGAAGTGACATCAATCGACGGCTGAAGATCCATGCCTCTATTGTGCCTGAAAATAACTGGAGATGAACGACGTGATCACTCATTCGCTTCGCTGCAATGAAGCGGAGTTTTCAGCGAAAAGCGCATCATTGATGGTGTTCTATACAACGTGCGGCATCCGAGACTCGCCCGAGCACGCCACCTAAATCCCGATAAACTGGGTTTTATGAGTGAACGCATGAATGTTGAGTCCTTTAACCTCGACCACCGCACTGTCCTTGCTCCTTACGTCCGCGTTGCAGATCGGAAGACTCTTCCCGGCGGCGATGTCCTCATCAAGTACGACGTCCGTTTTACCCAGCCCAATAAGGCACACCTTGAGATGCCCACGGTTCACTCCATCGAGCACCTCAGCGCTGAACTGATGCGCAACCACACCGATAAGCTCATCGATTTCGGCCCCATGGGTTGCCAGACCGGCTTCTATGCCCTCCTCCTGGGCGTTGAGACTGAGGAGTTCCTGCCGATCTTGCAGGCGACTTTCGAAGATATCCTCAATGCCACTGAAGTTCCCGCCGCAAACGAGGTGCAGTGCGGCTGGGGTGCAAACCACTCCCTAGAAGGCGCGCAGGAAGCCGTTCGCGAGTTCCTGAATCACCGCGACAAGTGGCTGGTTGTCACACAGGATGACGCTGCGGCAGCAAAGTAATTATTCAGACCTGACGGCCCCCAGACACTTCTCAGAGAGGTACTCATGTCCCTGACCTTGACCCCTTCGCGTCAGCTTCCCGAGGTCGATGCCTTCATTCAGTGCGCGATGGTGATGGAAGCCCAGCCTTTCTTGGATGCTCTTGCGCCTCTTCCCGGTTCTCACGCGGTTGAAACCCTTGTTGTGGGCGCCGATGGTCATCACCAGCAGAGCTATGCCCTTGGTCTGCTCGAAGGCCACACGGTCGTCGTCATCACCTCGGGTGTTGGCATTGCGAACGCGGCAGCAGCAGTGGCCCGAGGCCTGACCCTGGCCACCCCGAAGATCGTGATCGCGGGTGGTACCGCGGGCGGTCTTGAGGGCGGAATCCAAGTGGGCGACATCGCGGGAGCGATCTCCACGATCTACAACGATGCCGACGCTACTGTTTTCGGCTATGAGTTGGGTCAGATTCCGCGTATGCCCGTCGACTACCACTCCTCGCAGCGCGCGATCGATGCGCTCGCGGGCCTCAACGATGCCCAACCGCACCACGTGCGCACCGGCCGCATCGTTACCGGCGATTCCTTCGCCTCGGAAAAGGTCGTTGCCCGTATCCGCGCCGGCTTCCCCGATGCGCTGGCTGTTGACATGGAAACATGCGGCATGGCCCAGGTGTGCTGGTCGAACGGCGTGGATTGGATCTGCCTGCGTGCGATCTCGGATCTGACGGGAGAAGGCGCTGACGAGGACTTCCACATGAATGGTGAGAAGGCCGCATACCACTCCTTCGAGGCCATTTGCGCCTACCTCTCACTTTTCAGCAAGTGAGCTGATCCCGTGTCCTATCGCGTCCTGATGGTGTGTACCGGCAATATCTGCCGCTCGGTCATGGCCGAAGAAATCCTGCGTGAAGTCGCCGCACAGCGTGGGCTTGATGTTGTTGTTGATTCGGCCGGGATTAGCGATGAAGAGCATGGACACGGGATCGACTCTCGTGCTGCGCGAGCGCTGCGAGAGGGCGGGTATCGCGTCCCCTCGCACCGAGCCCGCCAAGTCGAGGTGGGGGAGCTTCAGCGTTGGGATCTGATTCTTGCAATGACTTCCTCCCACCTTCGCGCCCTCGAAAGGCTTGCAGGAGGGCCCGATCCGAAGATTCGCATGTTCCGTGAGTTTGAGGTGAGTGGGGAAGAGTTGAGTCACGGGCGTGACCTCGATGTTCCGGACCCCTGGTACGGTGATTATTCTGATTTTGAGGCCACTCGTGAGACCATTGAGAACTGCACTCCAGCCATCATTGAGTACATCATGAGGAGCACAACTCGGTGACGAAACGAAACAAGCGCATAGGCGCGCTTGTCGCACTTTGTGTAGCGGCGGCCTCGACAATCGGGTTAGTCGGCTGTACGGACAGGGCGCCACAAGAGCAGCCGCAAGAAACAGCCTCTGAGGCGCCTCGCGGAATTCCTTTGGACTATTCGGGTTTTGACCCGGAAAACATCATGTCTGATGCTGTGCTGGATGACTCGAGCGCCATGAATGATGGGCAGATCGCTGCTTTTATCAACGAAAAGGGAGAAGGCTGTCGCGCGGGACGGGTGAATGATCAAGATGTTCCGTGTTTGAAGGACTTCAAAGTCGTCACCGAGACTTTCCCCGCTGATGAGTATTGCCAATGGGGATACCAGGGCGGCGAAGAAGAAACCGCTGCACAGATTATTGGTCAGTCAGCACGTTCATGTGGAGTAAATCCCCAAGTTTTGTTGGTGACACTGCAAAAAGAGCAGGGACTGATCTACGCGTCGGGTGGAATGTTTCAGTGGTTTAGCTATCCCAGTGCGATGGGATATGCGTGCCCGGATAACTCGACCTGTGATCCGGATTATGCCGGTTTTCAACGGCAGGTTTATTATGCCGCACGCCAGTTTGCGATCTATAGGGTAAGGCCTGAGCGGTTCCGTTTCCGTGCGGGAGAAAGGGTCGAGGCCCGCTACGGTCCTGCCGAAGAATGCACATCCGTCGAAATCACTCCGGCTAATCGTGCAACCGCCAGTTTGTATAACTACACGCCCTATGTTCCCAACCAGGGGGCGCTTGCGGGACACGGTAATGACTGCTCGGTCTATGGCAATGCGAATGTTTATGGTTATATGCGGGCCTGGTTTACTCAATGATGTTGAAATCCGAGCAATTATAGGTGGTCGTGGTATACACTGAGCGCGCTGGATACGCCCGTGTCTAGGTGACGAAGAAGTTATCAAGAGGTGCGCGATGGAACCATACGATATTCACAAGAAGACTGCCGACCCTCCGGGGCCGCCGATTCACATACCGCATTTCACGCGCTCTGATGAGTGTGCTGTTGGGATTGCGCTGTTACCTGGAAGGGTCCACACCGTTGTGATGGATCGCTCTGGGCGTGTGCGTGAAGGGCGTGCACGAATCATTGTCAATAATTCGAATGCCATTCTTGCCACGATTGACACTCTCTGCAGTGAGATGGCAGAAAGCGTTCGTTCATATGGGGACATCAAGGGAATTGGCCTATCCCTCGATGGGAAAGTGATCGATGGGCGAAGGTGCACGGTCGAAGAACTGGGATGGTTGGATTTTCCGCTACTCGATTCAATCTCTGGCCAGGGCGGACTTCCGCTTTCTCTCATTAACAGTCTTGAAGGGCTGGCAACGTACGAAGCCATATACGGTGTCGGACAGCGTTTGGATAATTTCCTGATCGTTCAGATCGCGGAAAACGTCTGCTACATCGAAGTGAAGAATGGCGCAATTTGCTCGGATCCCGCTGGAAATTACCGAAGAAGTGCTCACCTTCGTCTTGAGGGAAGCAACGCGGTATGCACACAGGGGCATTACGGATGTGTCAGTGGGTCGCTGGTTCCTTCAGCCGTTATTGGGCAGGCGCGCGCAGCCCGTATAAGTGCTGGTGATACTGATCGACCCCGTGATATCGAAGAACTGATTCGCATGGCGCAGGGCGGTGATCAGGCCTGCCGAAAGGCGATTTTGGGCTTTGTTCGCAACCTTGCGATGTGTCTGGAGCAGCTCAGCGAAATGACCAAGATTGATCACATCGTCCTTGATGGAAGCGCGGTGCGGATTCTTTCCTCGGAGTGGGCGGTTCTCTTTGAAGACGAGCTCTTCACAGTGGGCTCTCCGGGGGAAGTGCTTCCGGTTGTGATTCGTCGTGCCAGTGAGGATTCTCGCTGGGCGTGTGGGGCGGCGGCGTATTTCTTTGCGTCGTCTGATCACGGAAGACGAAAAGTGCCTGGGGGTGACTTGAGCGGGAGTTATGCGCCACTCATTGCGGTGTAACCGGCATCGATTGGAAAAAACCGGTCGTTTAATGAAACGGGACTGCGAGCAGCGCGCAGTCCCGTATTATTTATGCTCGAAGCTGAGTGTTACTCGGCCTCGACCACAGGCAAAACTGACCAGGGGAAGTTGATCCACAGGGCGGTCTTTCGCCAGATGTAGTCCGGCTCGATGATCGAGACGGGCTTCTTATAAATAACAACCGAGCGAGCGTCGACCTTTGCGTGGGTCTTACCATCAAGGCTCAGTCCGTCTTCGTCGATCAGTTCCATAACCTTCTTCAGGGTCTTACCCGAGTCGGCGACATCATCGACAACCAATACCTTCTTGCCATCCAGAGCCGAAACATCCATCAGCGGAGGGAGAACCTGAGGCTCATCCAGAGTCTCACCCAGACCGGTGTAGAACTCAAGGTTCATGGTTCCAATGGCCTTCACACCCATTGCGTAGGCAATTGCTCCAGCGGGGATCAGCCCACCGCGCGCAATTGCAACGATCAGGTCGGGCTTCCACCCGGAATTCACGATCTGCTGTGCCAGCTCGCGTGCGGCGTCGCCGAATTCCTGCCAGGTCAGATTTTCGCGTTCTTCGCCAGTGTTGGTCGTTGCGCCGTCATCGAATGGGGTGGAGGCAGACATGTATACGTCCTTCAGCAAAAGTGATCAGGTGAATGGACATATGGTAACGCCCCTCAGTACGTTTACGCATTGTCATCCATTTGAGTGACCATATTGTCTCAAACTGCGTAGTTGGCGAGCATACTGTCCGCCGGGTTGACGAGGTTGTCCTTTGTAGGTCCAGATAAAGATTCGCGAGGCATCAAAAGTGCGTGAACATACACCGCAAGAGGTGACACGTCGGGGGGCCGAATAGAGTTCCCGCTGTGTTCCGCACACTGGGCATACTCCCACCCATGATGGCCGAGGCGAGGGTAAGTATGCCGATAAGCGCGCGCTATCGGGGGCGCCAAGTTGGCGAGCTTTCGCTTGCCAGATCGCATCGTGATGATGTGAGGCACCAACCAGCGCGTGGGCAATTTCGTGCAGGATGACTCCACGTACCGTTTCCGAATCGTAGAGGTCAACCAAGGGCCCCGAAAGGCGAATTTCGCGTCGTGTATGGACGCATGCTCCCGCGCGTCTACGCGCACGGTCAAATCGCAGTGACCACTCTCTTAAACCGTGGTGATCCATCAATTCACGTGCCATTGCGCGTGCGTCTTCACGCTTCATATGGCCTCATGAAGACGATCAATCGTTGCCAACATGCGTTGAGGTGAAATCTTGCGCGCGGTCCCCAGTTCTTGCGCAAATAGAGAAACGCGCAGCTCCTCGCGCATCCACAAAAGTTCTTCAAATGCACTGGCGTGGCGCGCGTCGAAAGGACGCGTATCCATGAGCTCGCGAAGTTCATTGAGCTCGTCATCGACCTGCGCTAGGGCCTGGACAGAACCCTCGTCACGTGCAAGATCAGAAGGTGAACGCAAAGCTTTACGGACGCGTAAAGATTGAGCCTGAATGTATCGCGGAAGGTTACGAAGGCGCTCAATAGGTGTTGCCGCAATGAATCCATCAAATACCAGGGAATGCGCGACCCTTTCGACATCCTCGCGGAGTGCGCAATAGGCCTGTGCATCCGCAGTCGCAAGGGTGTCTTGTAGCTGCGCCCAGGATTCCATCGCGCGCACAACGACTTCAATAATCGAATAAACCTGGTCTTCGTGGAGATCCCTCACGCGCTGGGAAAGGTCGTCAAAGCTCGAGCGATTACGTATCGTCCACAGCCCTTGATTTCCGCTCAGAGACACCGTGAGCGTACGCACGCTTGCCCACTGTGCATCTGCGATCAGAGCCTCAGTACTTCGATAGGGAGTTGAGGTCAGCATGAGTGCCTCGCGTCCGCTCCAACGCGTCGAGACACGCTTGGTCGATAGCTGAACGCGGCGTAGGACGAGGTTTGCCACACCCAATCCGTGCTCACTTCTTGCCTGCGAAGCATTTGCCATGACACGCACACCCGCCAGCGGATTCTCGGGCTTCCCTTGGGGGACTAAAGCGGGGAATGCGCGAATTGTGAGCCCCTGTGCCTGGGATTCGATCGAGGGTGGCAAAGGGGTGGTCGGGAAATCCTCAAGATCGTCGGCGAAAAGTTCACTTCCGGGAGCGCCCTCGCTGCCATCGATTGTTTCCGAGGCCGCCGCTTCCTTCCCTTGCGCGCGAGCTTTTGGCTCGCCAGACGCAGTCCTTGAGTATCTCCCAGAGTCAGGCTTTGCTTCCGCATCCGAGCGATGTGCGCTGCGTTCTTGAGCTTCGGTCAATGCTTGGCGAACGGCCGTTCGCAATGCGCTATCGGTCGCACCGGCCAAGGTACGTTTGAGATACCCCAGGTCTTTCCCGCTTCCCAGTTCGCGTCCCTGACGATCGTGGACAACGAAGGTCATGAGCAAGTGATCGGGAAGTGCGTCGCGCATGGTGTGGATATCAGAATCACTCAGGTCAACGCCTCGGAGCTCGCGGATTGCGCGCGTGAAAAGTTCATCGAAGGATGACGGGTCAGTCTGTGCGGTAGCGGTGCGGGTTCCATCGGGATTTTGAGTGGAAGATTTCGGGGACCTATCAGAGCTTTGAGCTGAGGAAGCTGCAGAAAGATCGCGGCCTTTACCCCCTTCGTCTTGCGAAGACGTGCTGGCCTTGGACAGACGCTTATCGCTACGACCCTGACCTGTTTTCTGCCCCCATGCCGCCAAGCGCCCAAGAGCGGCGCTCAGCGAGGCGGGATCTTCATCAGGAATGGCACCAGCGGAACTCTTACCAGAGGGGGCATTATCGAGCTCCTTGTGAGTACGTACTCGGCCGCCTCGGAAATCATCAATCCACGCGGCAACGCTCTTTGCGACTTCGGGAGCGGGTGCAAGTAGGCGGCGCTTGGCCTTGGGAAGCGCGCGTATTGCCTCGGTGATGAGTTCTTCGCGCATACCCGGTACTAACCAATCGGTACCCTCGTCGCTCACACGCCCCAAGGCCTCGACGGGAATGGACATCGAAACACCATCGCGCGGGGAGCCGGGGTGGAACTCATAGGACAGGGGAAGGCGAAGCTCTCCCTGCTGCCAATGGTCAGGGAAGCCCTCTCCGGTCTGGTCCAGGCCTCGAGGAAGAAGAAGCTCAGGAGGATAATCCAAAAGATGAGGATTCTGGCGCTTTTCGTTCTTCCACCAGCGATTAAAGTGCCCTGCAGAGATGATCGAGGCGGGGAGGAGATCGTCAAAGAAACGCTCCAGCGCCACTTCATCGGCGACGAGGCCGTGGGTGCGGCTGCGGCGCTCAGTTTCCCTTGCGCGTTCGATCGCCTCGTCGTTACGACGTTGGAAGGCATGACGCTCGCGCCATTCCCCCTGAACCAGCGCATGGCGGATGAACATTTCACGAGCGAGCTCGGCGGCGGTGATTGGGCTTTGCTGGGCAATCGCAAAAGGAGAATCTGTTGGAACAGCACCTCGGATTGAACCCAGGGGAGTAGATCCCAGTCGTCCCAGCAAGACCGAGCGGTCTGCAATCAATGTCAGCCCGTAGAGCATAACTTTTTCTTGAACGTAAGCCGCGCCTCGCGAGGAATTCCACGTGGGTTCGGAATAGACATGGTTGAGGAGGTCTTTTGCCAATGGCTCGACCCATTCGGGGCGAATACGGGCGACCGTACGTGCAAAGAGCCGCGAGGTCTCAACCAATTCCGCGGTCATCACCCAATCGGGATGGCCCGTGATTCCCGAACCAGGCCAGATAGTGAAGTGAATGCCTCGGCTACCCGTATAGTCTCGAGTTGCCGGATCCCATGCGCCCAGACTGGAGAGTAGGCCAACAAGGATCGACCGGTGAATATCGTCGGTGTCGACCGCGCTGGTTGAACGCGTGAAAGCAACTGCAGCCTTCGCTGCTGAGTCAGCAATTCCCGTACGTGACGCTTGCTCGACTACGTCACCTGCTGAAGGCATTCCCAAGGGCTCGGTGTGGATTCCGACGGTGCGGGCCATATCGCGCAGCTGGTGGGCGATATCGCACCACTCGCGGAAACGCAGGTAGTGGATGAATTCTGCCCGGCACATACGTCTAAACGCGCTACCGGAAAGATCGCGCTGCTGGATGTGCAGGTAGCGCCATAAATTGAGGTAGGTCAAGAAATCGGAGTGGGGGTCAGCAAAACGCGCGTGTGCCGTGTCTGCAGCTTCCTGGTGTTCCAGTGGGCGCTCGCGGACATCTTGAATCGATAGCGCAGCAACGATGACTAAAATTTCCGAGGCACATCCCGATTCCTGCCCAGTGATCAGCATTCGGCCCAAGCGTGGATCGATGGGAAGCCGAGCTAAATCGCGACCAATGCGTGTGAGCTCAAGTCCTTGGTTTCCCTGTGCGAGCGCGGCAGAATCGGAGTTCTTGGACGAATCCAGTGGGCGCAGTGCCCCAATTTCAACGAGCTGATTGATGCCATCGCGGATCGCCCGCGAGTCCGGCGCATCGACGAAGGGGAAAGAAGTAACGTCTCCCAAGCCCAAAGCACTCATCTGCAAAATGACCGAGGCTAGCGAGGTACGCAAGATTTCCGGCTCAGTAAAGTCCGGCCTCGATGCGAAATTGTCAGCGGAATACAGGCGAATCGCGATACCGTCGGCAACGCGTCCGCAACGCCCAGAGCGCTGATTCGCGCTGGCCTTCGAAATCTCTTCGATGGGTAGGCGCTGAACCTTGGTCTTATTGGAATAGCGCGAAATTCGCGCCAGTCCCGGATCGATCACGTAGCGGATTCCCGGAACCGTCAGCGAGGTTTCAGCAACGTTTGTCGCCAGAACAACGCGTCGATGGCTGTGTTCCTCAAAAATCCGGTGTTGCTGCGCAGAACTGAGGCGCGCAAACAGGGGCAAAATTTCGATATCTGCGGGGTTCTTCGAGTGCGAGATATCCTTGGGCGCGCGATTTCCCAGGTGATCGCGCAATGCCTGTTCGGTATCGCGGATATCGCGCTCACCCGGAAGGAATACCAAAATATCCCCCGGGCCTTCAGCACATAGCTCATCGACCGCATGGCATATTGCGGTTTCGACGTCAATGTCTTGCCCCGCGCCATAGCCCTCCAGAGCAAGGGGATCATCCGGGTCCTCTAAAACCAGTTGTTCGACGGCGCTTCCAGTGCTTTCCTCCTCGTTTGCCGAGGCCGTGGCCGGGCTGTTTTCAGTGGGCTGAGCAGCGGGGGAGGTGCTTGAGGAGGAATAGGAAGTCGGGGTGTCGGCGGCAAGGGGACGATAGCGGATTTCAACCGGGAAAGTACGACCCGAAACCTCAATAACCGGTGCTGCTTCAATGAGCGTGCCCTGTCCAATTGGACCGTTCCATCGGCCAAAGTGACGCGCGAAACGATCCGAATCGATGGTCGCTGACGTGATGATGACCTTGAGGTCGGGACGTAAGGGGAGTAGGCGTGCAAGGTAGCCCAAGATGAAATCGATGTTCAGGCTGCGCTCGTGGGCCTCGTCGATGATCAGGGTGTCATAGCGACGCAGCATCGGGTCAGACTGAATTTCCGCCAGCAAAATACCGTCGGTCATGAGTTTGACCAAAGTGGTGGGACCGACCTCATCGGTGAATCGCACCTGGTAGCCCACGACCTCACCGTGCTCTTTGCCTACCTTTTGGCCAAGTTCAGCGGCAATGCGTTCTGCGACCGAACGTGCTGCGATACGGCGAGGCTGGGTGTGCCCAATCATCCCGGCTACGCCTCGGCCTAATTGGAGGCAAATCTTTGGGATCTGCGTGGTTTTTCCCGAGCCGGTTTCGCCGGAGATGATGACAACTTGATGCTGCGAAATTGCCTGCGCAATTTCCTCACGCCTCGCACTGACCGGAAGATCAGGAAAAGAAATCAGTGGAATCGCAGCGGCCCGAGCAGCAAGCTGTTCAGGCGTGAAAGGACGGAAAGGCGCGGGTGCATGAGGGGAGCGACCCCTGCGCGAATGTGTGCGCCGACGCCTCGGCTGCGATGAAGTGGACACCCCTTCAGGGTAACGAAGAACTTTCACCACAGCTGGGTGTGTACGTTACTGGCGGAACTCTCCACTGGGCTCTGCCCACAGATGCGCCCACTCAAGCGCGGCCTCGAGAAGGATTTCTGGATGTTCACCGGCACCAAAACGGGTATCGTGAACCATTTCAACCCGAGAGCCGTCGGGAAGACGGTGGAAAGCATCACGCGTCAGATCAACCAGACCCAAATCGATGTCATCGGCATCGTGGACGATGAACGCAGGTGCGCCCTTCGGATCGATGATTGAAGAATCGACCATGGAAAGATCAGCCAGAGTCTGCTTGGAGATCGTGAAAAATTCGCGAGGCCCATCGGAGTCGTCCGGGATCCGGGTCTGGCCGGTGTGCTCCAATTCGTCTAATTGGCTATTGGAGAAAATTGCACTCCAGTCGTAGGAGAGGGGGCCAAGTACCGGAGCAGAAAGAAACAGCGCGGTCGCATGAATCAGATGAGCGGCAAGTGCAGTAACCGAGCCAAAAGAGTGACCGTGAATAATCTGGTGGGTGAACCCCTGATCGGCAAGCCAGCCCGATGCGGCCTGGAGGTCCTCGATTTGAGACTCGCGCGTAATCACCTCGTCATCGGAACGTCCATGCCCCGAGTAATCGAATTGGAGTGTCGCGTACCCGGCTTTGCGATAGGCGCGTGCGAGCTCATCGTAGTGTCCACCCGAGTGTTTATCTGCAAGAAAAGAATGCGAAAACAGGACAGCGGCGTTTCGTGAATCTACGGGCTGAACGAAAGTTCCCGACAGGGTGATCCCTCGGGGTGTGTTCATACGTACTTCGCTCATACCTCCACGGTACTGGTTTCATAGAAGATGCGAAATACCCCATCTCACAACGTGCGAAAAGGTAAACAAGTAGCGTGTCGCTTTGCGGAACTACTAGGCTAGTTTTTATTCGATAGTCACCATCGCACACCGGCGCATACGCGCCTGATCGCACAAGAAAGACGCATCATGGGAACGAAAATGGGAATCGCCGTCGGTTTCGGGATCGGCTACGTGCTGGGGACCCGAGCGGGGCGTGAACAATACGCGCGAATTTGTGCGTGCGCGGGAAAGCTCCGTCGCTTCCCGCTGATCGCTCGTCCTCTAGATGCTGCCGGTGAAAAAATGTCTGCGCTTGTGCGCACCCAGGGTGAGAAGGTCACGGATAAAGTTGCCGATGCGGTGAAGGAACGACTCTTCCGCATGCCGGCCGCTGAACCGGAGATTAGCGAAGACGATCTACCAACCTACGCGGGCTGAGGCGCGAACGCATTCACAATGACTGATTCCCATCACACTGAAAAGCAAGCTTCGCGCGCGCAGATTCGCCGTTGGCGCCGTTACCTAGCCGAAGAACGCATGGAGGCGCGTACCTATCGCGCACTTGCTGAACGTCGGACGGGTGAAGAACGCCAGGTACTCCTTGGCCTTGCCGAGGCCGAGGGGCGCCATGAGGAGTACTGGCTATCTCTGCTGGGGGAGCATGCACTTCCCGCACCGCATCCTCCGCTTCGTACCCGAATTTCATCTGCTCTGGCCTACATGTTCGGGACAATTTTTGTTCTGGCGATGGCTCAGCGAACCGAAGAGCGATCTTCTTATGATGACGACGCCGATGTTCCCGCTGCGATTGCTGCCGATGAACGTTTGCATGGCGAGGTCGTTCGTTCGCTTGCGCAGCGTTCTCGTGAATCCCTAGCGGGCGCTTTCCGGGCTGCTGTCTTTGGAGTGAACGATGGCTTGGTATCAAACCTTGCGTTGATCTTGGGTGTCGTCGGTGCGGGAATGAGCTCGCATGCCATTTTGACGACGGGTGTTGCCGGCTTGCTTGCAGGTGCAATGTCCATGGCCGCCGGTGAATGGGTGAGCGTGAGTTCTCAGCGTGAGCTATTGGACGCCTCGATTCCTGATCCCGGTGTTAATAACACTTTGAATGATGTCGATGTCGATGCCAATGAATTGGCACTGCTTTTCCGTGCTCGCGGGGAAGATGAAGAAAGCGCGAAGGCACACGCAGCGGACGTTTTTGCGAAACTTGCGGAATCTGATCGTCGTTCTGGCGGCGAATCTGCAGCAAGTGCAGATGGCACAGAGCGACGCCCGATTTTCGCAACGCACAAAGATGAAGATGCGGGAGCGAGCGAAGAAATCGGTACCCCAGCGCGTGCTGCGATCTCGTCCTTCATTTGTTTCGCTCTTGGTGCTCTCCTGCCCCTAATTCCCTATATTTTCAGGCTTGACGGAGTACTTGCTGCGGGAATTTCGGTTGTCCTTGTCGGTATCGCGCTCATGTTCACCGGCGGAATTGTCGGGGTTCTTTCGGGTCGCGCACCCGCCCCACGCGCTTTCCGTCAGCTCGCGGTTGGCTTTGGTGCTGCTGGTGCAACGTACGTGCTGGGTCTTCTCTTCGGCACCACCGTCTCCTGATCGGGGGACAGCTACGCGACCGTGCTGCTCTGTCGATGGGAACGGCCTCGTCCTTAATCTTGGGTACTGAGACTGCACGTCCACAACCTTGGATTCTGTTGAGAGGTGGATAACAATAGTGAGCGTGCTCGATACTCTCAATCAAACTTTGCCGGACCTGTTCCGCGTCATCGATCTTCTTGGCGTGCTCTTGAACGGGATCCTCGGCGGACGTATCGCGCGCATTAAACGTTTCGATGCAGTCGGCTTCATGGTGCTGGCCATCATGTGTGCGCTGGCCGGTGGAATGCTCCGTGACATTATGCTGGATCAAGGCCCACCGGTTGCCTTGACCGATCCCTTCTACCTGGGGACTGCACTGGTCGGTGCGCTGATCGCTATGCTCTGGCGCCTCAATTCCCGCTTCTGGAGGATTGCGCTGGTGCTGGCCGATGGAACCGTTCTGGGATGCTGGGCGGCCACTGGAGCGCTGAAGACACTGAATGCTGGACTGGGAGTGGGACCGGCGATTCTGCTGGGAATTATGACCGCGGTCGGTGGCGGCATGATTCGAGATATTTCCGCGGGGATGGTTCCCCAGGTATTTGGCGGAAATAACCTCTACGCAACGCCCGCATTTGTCTCAGCCGCGATCATGGCTGCTTTTGGCCACTCGGGCCTGGAACAAATTGGCATGCTGGTTGCGACGATTGTCGGGTCGAGCTTCACAGTACTTGCACATTGGAGAAAGTGGCAGCTCCCTTCGCATAATGATTGGACATTGACCATGACAGCGACGCAGCTTCGGGCACTCCTTCGGCTGCATTCGCTTGATGAACGTGATGTCAAGAAGATTACTGAGGACAATTCGGAACAATGAGTACAGACAAGGCTCAGAGTGGGGCACTCTCCATGGCGGAAGGCAGCCGTGGGTCGCAGGCGACTTTCGCGGGTGAGAGTGAGCTTCGATCAAAAGGATTCAAGGCCGCGCACCTGTCGATGATGGCGCTGGGAAGTGCGATTGGTGCCGGTTTCTTCCTGGGTACCGGCGTGGCCGTTTCCGAGGCCGGACCCGCCGTTTTGGTGTCCTACATTCTTGCTGCATTAATCGTTGTTACCGTGATGTATGCGCTGGCAGAGTTGGCCGCCGCGATCCCTTCCTCGGGATCTTTCTCGACCTACGCCGAGGCAGGAATTGGCCGATGGGCAGGTTTTACTTCAGGCTGGTTGTACTGGTGCATGCTGATCATGGTGCTAGGCCTGGAAATGACCGGTGCAGCGCAGATCTTTACCACCTGGTTCCCCAGTGTTGACCAGTGGGTTGTCACTTTGGTCATCGTTGTTGTCCTGGGCGGGATTAACCTGCTGGCGGCCGGTGAATTCGGTCGTGTAGAGGCTTGGCTTGCAGGATTGAAAGTCGGCGCAATTATCTTCTTCCTGATCGTTGGACTGGGCCTTCTGACGGGAATTATTCCCGGGAGCGCTCAGAGCCTTCACCAGGCATTCGTTGGAAATGGTGGTTTTGCTCCTGCTGGCCTTCCCGGAATTGCGGTTGGCTTGCTTGCGATTATTACCTCCTTTGGCGGGCTTGAGATTGTCACCATTGCCGCCGCCGAGGCCGATGATGCGAGGCGCGCGATGTCGCAGGCTATTCGCTCGGTCATTTGGCGCATTTTGGTGTTCTACGTGGGCTCTGTTGCCCTGTTAATCTGCCTGCTGCCGTGGAACTCGGATGAGATGAAGACCAGCCCTTTCGCTGCGGTTTTGAACATGGCGGGGATCCCTGCGGTCGGAATGATTATGGAGATCATCGTTTTCACCGCACTGATAAGTGCCTTCTCCGCCAATATCTACGCGTCTTCCCGAATCGCATACTCGCTGTCTGCACGCGGAATGGGACCGACCTGGATTCTGGGTGCGCGCGTGCGCAAAGCTGTTGATGAGGGTGACGAGGCCTTTGGAGTAACCGCGCTTCACGGTGATATTGAGGACGGGCGAACCCCGCGCCGCTCGGTTGCGGTTTCTGTGGCTCTGGCCTTTATCTCCGTCGCCTTGAACTGGTATCTTCCATCATCGATCATGCAGGTGCTCATTAATGCAGTGGGCATGGTGCTGTTGATCGTGTGGGTGATGATCGTTATTTCGCAGATCCGCTTGCACTCGAAGCTCGAGGCCGAGGGAGTTTTGTCCCTGAGGATGCCGGGTTGGCCGTGGCTGCCGTGGTTCGCTGTTATCGGATTGCTGTCGATCGCGGTTCTGATGATGTTTAACGCTGCCGGACGCGCACAGCTGGTCGCAATGGGATCGCTGACCCTGATCCTGGTGTGTCTGTACTTTGTGCGTGAGAATCTTCGAAATCGTAAGGCTGCACGCGCTTCAGTCGCGAAGATCGTCAGGAGTGATGACTAAGACGCTGGTATCTGCGCAGCGGATTTTTCCACAGGATCAACGCTTATCCGGCGTTTTCCACAACTTTGGGGCTCTTGATGTTCGCGCGCGTTCCCTGCGCCATAGTGGCTGAATAACTGTCAGAAGGAGGTAAGTGTTCATGCGCCGAAAAGGTCCCAGACGCTCACGCCTTCTGATGGGGGCTCTTCTTATATGCGCGATTGTGGCAGTGGCCTTCGCGCTTGTCCACACTGGAGTCGTCGGCGGTGCTTTTGGTCTGTGGGGCACAGGGTTGAATAGTTCCAGCGGTCCTTCGGATTCTTCCCTAGGGAGCGTGGATGATAGCGCGAAAGCCTTGGACCAGCTTCCCGTGCTTCAGACGCGCAGTGGATCTGTTCCACGCTATTCACGTGATGAATTTGGTCAGCGATGGGCAGATGTCGATCGAAATGGCTGCGATACGCGAAATGACATCCTTCGAAGGGATTTACGCAGTCTGCAGATGAAGACTTCCTCTCCGAACTGTGTGGTTGTCGGGGGGATCCTTGATGACCCTTATACGGGGAGAACGATTGATTTCCGCAAGGGTGAGGATTCCTCAGATCAGGTGCAAATCGACCACGTTGTTGCGCTTGCCAATGCGTGGCGCAGCGGTGCGTGGCAATGGGATGCTTCACGTCGACAAGAATTTGCGAACGATCCAACAAACTTGCTGGCTGTTGACGGCAATGCAAATCAAGATAAAGGGGCGAGCAGAGCGGATCAGTGGCTCCCGCCGAATGCTCGTTATCGCTGTGCGTATGTGCAGCGGCAAATCGTTGTGAAGAGTTCCTGGGGATTGGGGGTAACCCCGCGGGAGAAGAAAGCGATGAAAGCGGTGCTCGATCACTGCGAATAAGGGGAACAGTCAAAGGGGAGTGCCCGCGCAAGTATCGTGCAGATCTGTACGCCAAGGTGGGGATAGGCGGGTATAGCAAAGCCCCGACCGGTGGGACGCACCGAGCGGGGCCGCTTGCGCGCTCGAAGGGACTCGAACCCCCAACCTTCTGATCCGTAGTCAGATGCTCTATCCATTGAGCTACGAGCGCATTGCCGTTTGATTGGCCGAGAAACAGTTTAGGCACAAGGCGCCTTTACAAGCAAACTCATAAATGCGTCATCAATCACATCGGCCTCTTGTTTCTGCGGAGGAAGTCGCAGAATCTTGCGGAAAAAAGAAAAGTTATGCGAGTTTGTCAATCAAGGCAACCGAAATTTCCGTGAAACGGTGCTTTCCTTGCTTCTTACGGATGGGTAAGAATTAAGAGGTCCATTTTTGAGCGACATGCAGGAGCAGCGCAATGGCAAATAGCCATCCAAAAATGTCCACCACCCGAATCGACCCGGTCAATGCGGTCCCTTCTTTCCCCAAGCTCACAATCCTCGGTTTTCAGCATGTCCTGGCGTTTTACGCTGGGGCAGTTGTCGTTCCGCTGGTAATTGCAACTGGTCTGGGACTTGACTCGGCTACTACTGTTCACCTGATCAATGCGGACCTCTTCACCTGTGGTATCGCGTCAATCATCCAATCTGCAGGTCTTGGCCCGAAGATTGGTGTTCGTCTTCCCTTGCTTCAAGGCGTGACATTCACGGCAGTCTCACCTCTCATTGCAGTCGGTTTGGCTGCTGGTGGGGGAGTCGAAGGCCTCGCGACGATGTACGGCTCGATTATCGTTGCAGGCATTGCCACCTTCCTTGCCGCTCCCTTCTTTGCGAAACTTCTTCGTTTCTTCCCGCCGGTTGTTACCGGCACCTTGCTGACGGTTATGGGAACGACCCTTATTTCGGTTGCCGCAAACGACATCGTGTACTGGGGAACCGAGGCAGCGAAGGTTGGCGCAGATCCCATTCCTGGAACTCTTCGCGGACTTGCATACGCTCTGGGCACTTTGGCTGTCATCGTCGTTATCCAGCGTATTTTCTCTGGCTTTATGGCGACGATTGCCGTCCTTTTGGGTCTGCTTGGCGGAACGGTTGTCGCGTGGATACTGGGGGATGCAAACTTCTCTGCGGTCTCTCAGGCCGCACCGATTGGAGTAACCAGTCCTTTCTTCTTTGGAATTCCAAAGTTCTCAGTTGCAGCGATTATCTCGATGCTCATCGTCATGGCAATTACCGCCGTCGAAACCACCGGTGACGTTTTTGCGACCGGCGAGGTTGTGGGTAAGCGCATCACTCCTGCACACATTGCGAATGCTCTTCGCGCCGATGGCCTGTCGACCGCGCTCGGTGGTGTCCTGAACTCTTTCCCCTACACCTGCTTTGCACAGAACGTTGGTTTGGTTCGTCTCACGCGTGTGAAGTCGCGCTGGGTCGTTACTGCCGCGGGCGTCTTCATGATCATTCTGGGAATCCTCCCCAAGGCTGGCGCGATCGTCGCCTCGATTCCGAAGCCTGTTATCGGTGGAGCGTCTCTGGCAATGTTTGCAGCCGTTGCTGTTGTCGGTATTCAGACCCTTTCCACTGTTGATATGCGCGATAACCGTAACTCGGTGATCGTTGCGACCTCGCTTGGCTTGGGGCTGCTGGTCACTTTGAAGCCAGAACTCGCTAGCTACGTGCCTTCGTGGATGCAGATTCTTTTCGGCTCAGGCGTGACGATCGGTTCAATCTGTGCGATCATTCTCAACCTGCTCTTCTTCCACATCGGTCGTAAGCCTTCTCCGGCTGTTTCACTGGTTGATGGGCGTCCGCTGAACTTGGACGCAATTAATCGCCTTGATCAAGCACAATTCACTCGCGCCTTTGCTCCCATGTTCTCGGGAGTGACGTGGCCGGTTGAACGTGCGTGGACACACGCTCCTTTCGAGTCGGTCGCTGACCTGCGCCACGCCTTCCAGGATGCAGTAGGCCAGGCTGACCGTGAAGAACAGGAAGCTCTGATTGCCGGCTACACCGACATCGTTGATCTGATTCTGGGTGGTGAGGCCGATGAGCAAGCCCTGCTGGACACCGGTTCGACCCTCTTGGGTGACTTTAACTCGGAGAAGCAGGAAGAATTGCGCGCGCTTGGCCAGGCCTACCATGAGCGTTTTAACCGCCCGCTGATTGTATGCGTCTCGCGTGTAGATTCGGCTGATCAGCTTCTTGCTGATGGTTGGCGTCGTGTTGAGGGTTCTGACCTTCGAGAGATCCGCGTGACCTTGAACGAAGTCATGCAGATTGCCGAAAACCGTTTCGAGGCCATGGTTGCCGACGCAAACCCCATCCATTCCGCGTGGGCACATTCCTTTGATCAGTTGAACTGAGGTTTCACTACTGACGAATACTGATTAGCGTTTGCCCCCGGGTGCTCATGCGCCCGGGGGCAAATTTTTGTCGGTCTGCGTTACTCTGCACGGCCTCCGTCCCCTCGCTCTCTCCTCTTCGCTCTCTCCCCCTCCCCATCCTGGTTTAGCTCATTCATTCCGGGTCTGTTGCTGTTCTAAGGCGGTAGGTGAGCGAGCTAAACCAGGAATGGGAGAGCTAAAGGGGGAATGGGAGAGCTAAAGCATGAGTCCACGATCTATGCCCCCGCACGCTCCGATAAGACAGCAGCTCGGGCAGCATAAAGCAAACTCACCAAAGCAAACTCACGAAAATGTGCTCTGGGGACGTAACGATAAAACACACAAAAGGGCCGGGCCCCGATTTTCATCGAGGCCCGGCCCGAGCTTTGCGGTTAGAACCGCACTCGCGTCATGCGATCAGTTGCGACGCTTGCGAGCGGTGCCAAGGGCACCCACGCCTGCTGCCAGCAGCATGGCGGTGAGGATTGCGATCCACTGCGCATCCGAACCGGTCTTCGCCAGGATCGACTTCGCAGGCTGCGAAGGCGTCGGGATCAAGGTGAGCGGGAAGTCCATATCAAGGTTGACTTCGCCCTCTGCCACGGTGACATCCTTGGAGGTTGCCACTGCCTCGTAACCGGAAGGAACCTCGATCGACACGGTGTAGGTGCCGGGGAGGACTCCCTCGAAGCGGTAGCGGCCATCGGAGTCGGTCGTCGTACGCGCAACCTCGGTGCCGGAAGCATCCTTGAGGATCACGGTCACGCCGGGAACTCCGGGCTCGCCATTGTCAACGCCATTGTGGTCCTGATCGTTCCAGACGCGGTCGCCAATCGTTGCCGGCTTGACGAAGCCGAAGTCAACGCCCTGGACCGAGGAATCGGTGATGGTCACCGGTGCCTGGGTTGCGCCGCGTCCAGTGTAGGCCTGGGTGTTGGTCAGACCGGCCAAAACGCCCGTGTTCGGGTCAACGATCGAGACACGGTAGGTGCCCACTCCGAGGGCAACGAACTGGTAGTTGCCATCGGCATCGGTCACGGTCGTCATGGGGTTGCCATCGTGATCGAGGACGGGGTTGCCATCGCCATCGAGCAGGGCGACAGTCACGCCGGCGAAACGCTCTTCGGTCGAGCTCTTGGAGAAGCTTGCATCGGAGTCACGGTAGATCGTGCCACCGAGGTTGTAGCCGCCCTTGAAGGACGCCGAGGACTCGTTGTTCGTCGGGTTGTCGCCCGCCTGATCCTGGTGGGAGATACGCGCGACGTTCGTAACGAGCGCGCCCGCACCTTCACCGGTGATCTCGACGGTGATTTCGATGGACTGATCATCACCCTTGGCGATGGTCTCTCCGGACAGGTTCCACACGCCGGTGGTCGCATCGTAGGTGCCATCGCCTTCAGCCTTGACGAACTTAACGCCCGCCGGAAGCTTGTCGGAAACGGTGACGCCGGTTGCCACACCCGGACCGTTGTTGGACAGGGTCAGGGTGTAGGTGACCTTCTTGCCAGGGGTGAACTCGAAGGTTTCCTGATTGACCTCATCCGGATCGGTGATCGCCTTCTTGATGGCGGTGTCAGCCGAGATTCCGAAGCCCCAGTCCTGATCAA
The DNA here is from genome assembly GCA_938030835.1 of uncultured Actinomyces sp. Classification (GTDB taxonomy): domain Bacteria; phylum Actinomycetota; class Actinomycetes; order Actinomycetales; family Actinomycetaceae; genus Pauljensenia. Next base: position 23,464 of record CALHID010000338.1, read on the forward strand.
GGTTCTGGTTCTTCTCGCCCGTCAGAGTCAGGTTAGCCGTGAGCTTCATGGCCTTTGCGAAGGCGGTGGAATCAGCCTTGGTTGCATCATTGACCACGGTCTTGTTCTCAACATTTCCAGCAGGGGAGTGGGTGAGAACGTCAAGCAGCGGTTCGGCGGTCTGGAGAGTCTCAGGATCGATACTCACCTTGTAGTCGCCGGGCAGCAGGTTCTCGAACTTGTACTTGCCATCCGCATCGGTCGTGGTCTCGTAGGTGCGGGTGATTCCACCCGGGCCGGTCCAGGTCAGCGTCACCTTCACACCGGGCAGCACCTTGTCTCCGGCGTCGGGGGCGTTGCCACCGTTCTGGTTGACATCAACAAACAGCTGATCACCAATCACACCAGTACCAACGGCACCGAAGTCAATCGTGTCATCCGTCTGTCCCTGAACCAGGGTGACCGCAGCCGACGCTCCGTTCGAATCAGCAGCGCGGTCATCGCCAGCCTCCGAGGTCGTTGCCTCGTAGCCAGCGGGCGCCTGGAAGGACACCTTGTAATCGCCGGGCAGCAGGTTCTCGAACTTGTACTTACCGTTCGCATCCGTCGTGACAGCAGCAACCGGGTTACCCGACGCATCCGTCACGGCAGAGCCGTCGGCGCGGGTCAGGGTCACCGTCACGCCCGGCAGGGCGGGCTCGTCGGCGTCCTGGATGCCGTCACGGTTGACGTCCATCCAGGTGTAGTCGCCGACAGAGGCAGGCTTGACGAAACCAAAGTCCACATCGATGACCGAACCGGTCGCCTCAGCGATGGTCACGTCTGCGGTGGTCTTGTAGCGGCCGGTGTAGGCCTCGGTGGGCTTGGTGCCCGCCAGCGGGCCGGAGGTCGGGTCGACGACGCTGACCGTGTACTCGCCCAGCGGCAGACCCCTGAAGGAGTACTTGCCCTCGGCGTCGGTCACGGCCGTGACCGGGTTGCCATCCTTGTCGAGGACGGGGGTGCCGTCCTTCTTGAGGAGCGCAACCGTGACACCCGCGTACGGGGCCTCGGAGTCGCTGGAGTTGAACGACGCGTCCGCATCGTTGTAGAGCTTGCCAGCGATCGTGTAG
>CALHID010000339.1 GCA_938030835.1 uncultured Actinomyces sp.
TAAGATCCAACGCCCCGGTCCTCCTAGGACGGAATGCGTTGCCTTGACCGAGGCCATGAGGGCGTCGATGGAGAGGCCAACTAGTCGCGGTTCGCCAGATGAACCAGAGGAGGCTAAAACCAGATCGATGTTGTCAAAAAGAGCGGGGTCGTCGATGCGCTCAGCAAGCTCAGGGTAGAGCTCGGGAGGAAAGGCTTCACGTGGTGTGGTTGCAGCTGAGCGCAGACTCGAGGGGGGAACAAGTTCCGGGTCTCGAATAACAACAACGGTGTGCGGCGCAGGGTGATCGGGGTCTGCCTGACGCTCTTCATATAGCTCCGCGAGCTTGTGCAGCGAGGCATGAGCCATCGCTACAGATGCCGGGGAAGTGCCCCCCGGAACGACAAGAAGACGAAGGTCACTCACGTTTATCCCTCCTGGGGTCCGCCTGCTTTAACGGTACCCCCGACCAGTTGGAATAGGTTAACAGGAAACAATCTGGACTGTCCGAAGATATGAGGGCGGCATAGATGGCGCGCAATCTGTGATTTTCAAGCAAAAACGGTGTGAAATCAGTAGGATAGAAGGGATGTCTGAACATAAATCTTCACGTTCGCGTAAGCCACTTGTGATTGGTGTAACGCTTGGATGCATTCTGATTGCTCTGTGTGCGGCTGGGGTTGCTTATGCCCTGCACTATTCGGCGCGCGCATTGCCCAATGTCAGTGTGGCAGGCCAGTCGGTATCGGGAATGACCCGGGATGAAATCGCACAGATGGTCGATCAGCGCGCGAAGGCGATGCAGGTCAATGTCGTGGTTGAAGGTCATTCGACGCCCCTGACGCTTTCCGATATGGGAATAACCGTTGATCCGCAGGGGAGTGCGGACCAAGCGCTTGCCGCGAATTCGAACCTGTTTAATCGGTTCAAGGCGATTTTCGTTCACAATGACGTGCCAGCTGCGACCAGCGTCGATGATCTGAAGATGAAGGATCTATCGAACTCGATCGCCTCCTCACTGGGAACTCCGGTGGTTGACGCTACTGTTCGTCCAGCCGAGGATCAAGAGTCCTTTGTTTCAACCAAGTCTCAGGCTGGACGTGGTGTTCCCTATGACGTCCTACGCAATTCCTTGGACGAGGCCGCGCGGATGCTCCGTGGGGGAGAAGTGCAGTTAAGTGCAACTAACCTCCTTCCCGTGGTTGATGATGCGAGCGCGCAGACCATTGCCGAGGCCGCAAATAAGCTTGCGCAGATTCCCGTTGAGATCTCCGATGGTAAAGAGACAATCGAGGCCAGCTCGAAGGATCGGGTTGGATGGGTGAAGATTGCTCTGGCCGATGATGGTTCTTTGAAGCAGCCCGCGGTCGATGAAGAGCGCGTTCGCGAGTGGGTACGTTCTCAGGGTGAAAAAACAAACCGAGATCCTGTGAATGGTCGCCACAATGTCAACTCTGCTGGCGATATCGTTCAGACTCCGAAGAAAGCTGTTGACGGTCGCAAGGTCAAGGATCTTGATGCGCTCGCGGCCTCGGTGATTACTTCGCTCAAGGACAACAAGAAGTTCGAGGGGAACTTCAGCTACGACGTCACTCCGGCTACCTATGAACGCAAGCTCATTGCCGACGGAGCTGAAAACCTGGTTTATCAGGCCGCCCCGGGTGAGAAGTGGCTTGAGATCAATCTGGGAAACAACTCCGTCACCGCCTATGAGGGTGCCACGGTTGTCCACGGTCCGGTCGCAATTGTCCCCGGCGCACCCGGTCATGAGACTGTCACGGGACTCTACAACGTGTACCTCAAGTATCAGGCGCAAGATATGGGGTGCACTCCGGATTGGCCTTACTGTGCGAAGGGAGTGCCGTGGGTGACCTACTGGACTGGCTCCTACGCGTTCCATGGTGCCCCTTGGCAGAGTTCATTCGGCTGGAGTGGGCCCGGTGGCTCACACGGCTGCATCAATATGCCAGTTGAAGAGGCGCATTGGGTGTATCAGTGGTCGGAGATTGGCACTCCGGTCATGTCGCACTACTAAATCGCTGGAATTTTAGTTTAGAGTCCAGCTTCGGCAAGGAGTGCAGAGACGCTCATGCCAAGCGCTTGTGCAATGCCGCTGAGTGTTGTCATGCGTGGATTGGAAGCGCGCGCTTCGCCTTTGCGTCCCGAAGCGCGTCCTGATTCCAGTAGTTGAATTTGGTTTTTCGTCACGCCTGAACGGTAGGCCAAGGTTTCTTGTGAGAGTTCGTGTTCCTCACGAAGCCTGCGGAGAGTGAAGCCAAATTCGCGCGCGTTTGAATCGTTCCAAAAAACCACCCACCTATATTGAGAAAAGGGACAAGAAGAGTACACCCTATATAAAAGGCGTATTTTAGTAGGTCTAAAATTGCTCCCTGATCAGCGTTGAGCAGGGGGAATGATGCCTTGTTCAAACGACTTTTATCTGAGGGCCAATAGTCCAGTGATGTTCTTCTGTAAATGTGGGACAATATGAAGCGACAAATGTTGTCATCAATTAGGAGGCTCCTGTGCCCATCGCAACCCCTGAGGTTTACAACGAAATGCTCAACCGTGCGCGTGACGGAAAGTTCGCGTACCCGGCAATTAACGTGACCTCTTCTCAGACTCTGAGCGCTGCACTGCGCGGTTTCGCCGATGCCGAATCTGACGGCATCATCCAGGTTTCCGTGGGTGGCGCTGAATACTGGTCAGGTTCCACCGTCAAGGACCGTATCGCCGGCTCGTTGGCAATGGCTGCCTACGCCCGTGAGGTCGCAAAGAACTACGACGTCACCATTGCTCTGCACACCGACCACTGCGCAAAGCAGAACCTTGATTCCTGGACCGAGCAGCTCATGCACATGGAGGCCGAGGAAGTTAAGGCTGGTCGTCTTCCCTGGTTCCAGTCCCACATGTGGGATGGCTCCGCCATTCCGTTGGATGAGAACCTTGAGATCGCAAAGCGCCTGCTGCAGCTGGCCGTTGACTCTCACACCGTCCTCGAGATCGAGGTCGGCGCTGTGGGTGGCGAAGAAGACGGTGTCGTTGGCGAAATCAACGAGAAGCTGTACACCTCGACCGCAGATGCCATCAAGACCGTTGAGGCCCTGGGCCTTGGCGAAAAGGGCCGTTACATCACCGCTCTGACCTTCGGTAACGTGCACGGCGCCTACAAGCCCGGTCACGTCAAGCTGCGTCCTGAGCTCCTGGGCACCATCCAGGAAGAGGTCGCTGCTCACTACGGTCTGGATCACCGCCCCTTCGACCTCGTCATGCACGGCGGCTCCGGCTCCACCGACGAAGAGATCGCACTGGCAGTTGCCAACGGCGTCATCAAGATGAACGTCGACACCGACACCCAGTACGCCTTCACCCGCCCGGTCGTCGACTGGATGATGACCAACTACGAAGGTGTCCTCAAGATTGACGGTGAGGTCGGCAACAAGAAGAAGTACGAC
>CALHID010000340.1 GCA_938030835.1 uncultured Actinomyces sp.
CGTCTGGTTTACACCCAGAAGGTCATCGGTTCGAGCCCGGTAGGGCCCACAAACGGCGGGGGCCGGAAGCAACAGCTTCCGGCCCCTCAGCGTTTATTGCAAGCAGTGCGCGCGTCGCGCGTCAGTCCTCTTGCTCGTGCTCCTCGGAGGGGCAGCTGTCCACCTGTTCCGCCAACTGCCGCCGGGCTGCCTCGAGGTTGTCACGTACCGTCGCTGTGAATGGATGCGCCTCGCCCAGTAGACGCTTGGCATCAGCGTAGATTATTTCCCATTGTTTGATAGCTTCTGGGAAGTTACCTGCCAATGCGTATGAATTAGCGAGGTTGTTGCGCGCGGCCAGGGTGTCAGGGTGCTTAGCTCCGAGAATACGGCTGTAGCCAGCGACCAACTTCGCGAACTGGCTGATGGCTTCATCTATGCGGCCAGCGATCTGAAGTGCGTATGCGAGGTTCGTGCGCCAGGTTAGAGTGTGGGTGTCGTACTCACCTAAGATGCTGGTGCCAAAAGCGAGGACTTCTGTATATAGCCTGATGGCATCGTCGAGGCGTCCGTCTGACTGATAGGCAGATGCAAGGTTGTTACGTGTTGCGAGTGTATTGGGATCGTCACTACCTAGAACTCGGACATGGTCGTCTAAGACTTGCTCGTACAAATTGATAGCTCTATCGAGCTGTCCGTCTAACTCGTAGCAAGAGGCAAGGTTGTTACGGAGTGTGAGAACTAGAGGGGCGTCAGTACCGAGGACTTTGGTGCTAACCTTAATGAGTTGTTCGGACTGTGCGATGGCTTCGGCAAGGCGGCCGACTGTTCTATAGGCGTAGAGCAGATTGCTGTGCTTATAGAGTGTTTCAAAGTGTTCGGCGCCGTGGAAATCAATGCTCCTTTTTAGGTTATCTTCGTAGAGAGTGATGGCCACATCGAGATAGCCTGCGCAGTGGTACACAACGGCTAGATTGTTGTACAGGGTGAGTATGTACTCGGTGTCTGGAGCGAATCGTTCTACCACCAGCAGAACCGTTCTGCTAAGCGTGATTCCCTCGTGGGAAAGATCAAGATCATACGCTTGTGTGAGTGCATGGTTGAGCGCGAAACGAACTTGCGTACTCGCCAACAGATGCTGGGAATAAATTTGTTCACCGATTGCGCCGAGTTGTTCAATCAGAGCGAGTGTTTCTTGCCGACGAAAATATGTGTTGGTGCGAGAGATACTATCGATCTTTACTCTGCCCAGTAGACTCACGGCTGATCGGCATGCTTCCGCAGCTTCGCTTGCGTTCCAGGATTCGCGGAAGGCCTGCGCTTGGAGACTATGAAGCATCGTCGTCGTTCCGTCTGCGGACTGCTGCACGATGGACCTGTGAATGAGCTCTGTCAGTGCGTCATGTGCCTCCTCATCCGTTGAATGCTCTGCGCCCTGACTTTCCTCGTCGCCCCCTTGCGCGGATGTGGGGTCGAGCCACCGCGTGGGCACGCCAGACTCCGCGAGCAGCGCGAGCGCACCCAACTGGCGTCGAGCCATCTCCTTCGTGCCGTTCTTCATACTGTCGAGGGCGTCTTCGGCGGCCATCCACAGTGCCGTGGCAACGTCGACCGTGTAGTCATCTCCAGGCACGGGGAGAATGGCGTTTTCCTTGCGGTGAGACTCCAGTCGCTTGAGATACTGGGGCAGTGACAGCTCTTTGTGACGTGCGGTTGCTGCGGCCTGGGCAATAGCAAGAGGTAAGTCACCGAGGCGGCCGGCCAATGTATCCGCGGCCTCGCGATCATCGGAGTTGGTGACCGTGAGGAGGTAGTCGATCGACTCGCGGCGATCGAATTCCCCGACTTTGATTCGGTTCCAGTCTTGATGTTCCCAGCCGGTGTTGTTCGTCGTTGTTGCAGCAACGCGCAAGCCGTTGGCGCTCGGCATAAGTCCTCGAAGATGATTGATGTCCTCGACGTTGTCAAAGACGATGAGCCTGTCGGCGGGATCGGCGGACTTTAGGTGGTCGAGGCAACGACGGATGATTACGTCCTGAGCGGGTTGGTCGCTCGTGTCAATCTGAAGTTGCTTGGCGAGTTCGACCAGAGCGCTTTTTATGGACTCTGGAGATACAGCATTCACCCATGCAATGAGGCTCCAGTTTGCGTCCTCGCACTGCTTGGCGAGAGCGGCGGCAAGCTGAGTTTTTCCACAACCACGCATACCAACCAGAACTGTGCGCTGCCTCTTTGGATCGGTGATCAGTGCTTCCAACTGTTCTTGCTCGGCACGCTCGACAAAACGGTCTCCCACTACCACGTCCGGTCGACTTCCAAACAAGATGCGGTTTGGCGTGTTAGTGGGACAGGTCATCATGTCGAACTTGGAAGAGAGCGTATCGAGCTTGTCGTGAGTAACGGCGTGGACGTCAAGAGAACGCCGGGAACATTCTTGGATCTCGTCGATTCCAGACAAAATGCTCTTGAACGCCTCAATCTGAAACCTGGGGGAGTATGGGGCGAGAGCGCTGTACTCCGTAGCAACTGCTTGCAGAAGCTCGTCGAAATAAGGCTCAGCTGCAGATTCAACCTTCATGCGCCGTTGTGCAGCGCGCTCCCGTAGGATCTCCGGAAAGGCCTCGGGACTGCGGACTGCACTGAGCAGAAACTCACCATCATCGGCGATCTCTTCGAGGATTATCTCGACCTCAGTGCAAGCCCCCGAGAGCAGGTCGGGATCGACGCCTTGGTCAATACAACGTTCACGCATCGCCTCCGTGCTCGCCGCTAAGGCCTGACTCACGTGACGTTCGATCTGCCCCTTCGATTCACCGGTGCGGTGTAACACCCGCGACAGAGTGCCGACAAACTCCTGACTGTCTCCAACAAGATCAGCACCAGAAGAATAATTGCATGCGCGCAGCAACACCTTCGTCAGTGCTACGCCAACACTAGCTACCGCGACAACTCTGGCCTGGTCTGGTTTTGTGGACCGGGTGTTTTGAGGGTTGTTGGTTGTTATTAGTGGTGTTGCGCCCATTGGCGTGCGTATTGGTTGGGTGAGAGCCAGCCTAGCGCGCTGTGGGGGT
>CALHID010000341.1 GCA_938030835.1 uncultured Actinomyces sp.
TGGGGCTTCTCGCGCGACGACGTCGAAGGCGTGTTCTTCCCGCAGTACATCGAGGGTGGCATCTTTGGTGTCTCCCCGTTCGAGTCAATCGATGTTCACGGCGTCGGCACGGTTGTGGCCGAGGGCGTGCGTCGCGCACGTTCCACCAAGCCGAACATCAAGCTCGGTGTCTGTGGTGAGCACGGTGGCGATCCCGCATCGATCCACTTCTTCCACAAGGTTGGACTCGACTACGTGTCCTGCTCGCCCTTCCGCGTGCCTGTCGCGCGTCTGGAAGCCGGCCGTGCAGCCGTTGAGGATCACACGGACATGACCGCGTGAGCGTCTGTAAGGACCGTTAAGCGCTGATATAGCGCGGTGCCCCGCCAGCTTCGGCTGGCGGGGCACTTGCGTTTCCGGGGCACTTGCGTGCGAACCGTCATGACACCCTATGGAGCCAAGAGATCGCCCGAGCGTCAGTAATTCTTGAATCCGCCTTTACCGGGTGGCGGCGGGAAAGCGCCAGGTGCCGGGGTATGTGGAGCGGCTGGTGGCGAATAGGGTGACGTGGGCGGTGTATACGATGCCGTGGGCGGCGTATAGGGCGACGTGGGCGTGGGACTGCTGCTCTCGACAACCATTACATTGCCGTTGGTTAGCACGATGTTCGTGGGGGAGTGCAGCTGGGCCATAGTTGTTTGCCGTTTACGCCATGCAAAAACGGCAATGATCAGGGCAAGCACGATATAAATAGCGTGTTCGATCGTTGGATCATCTGCAAGGTTCGGTGCGACTTCTTCTAGTAGCTTCAGAACAAAAGTCAGCATGAGGATCAGGCTTGATATGACCACGATCGGGAAACTGACAATCGCATAGATGCGTTGAGAGACCGAGTACAGCAGGTTATTGAGCTTGTGATAGGCGAATCCGACAATAACCATTGCAAGAACGGCCCAAATGAAGTGTGCCTTTTCTGAGGATGTCAGCCATGCCATGTGGTCGCCTGTGAAAATACCGGTAAACCCGATGACAAGCACATAGTCGGGAGAGAAGATCATCCACAGCAGTAATCTCATGTAGAAAAAGAGAACGACAATGATTGCGCAAATCAGCAGTGCGAAAACCAATACCATTCCTTCATCGTAACCATGTGAAATTTGTGCTAGCTGATATCTTGCTGAGTGTAGAAATTGATGCCTGAACAATATTTGTTCTGTTGGTTTCGCTAACTTTTCGCGCGGCACTTTCCAATTTTTAATCGAAAAAATAAGACCTGACGAGTTGTCTGCTTCTCTAAAGTGGCGAATGATACAACTATGTATCCGCACATAGGTGCAGATGTCACTGCACATAAGTGCACAAAGCTGGGTAGATCCTGCGCAATTTCTTTGGAATCACTTCTGACCTGCAGAAATGTGGTTTAGTTATCGATGTTCGCGTTTGGCAAATATGCAAATCTGTGAGCGGGAACACATTTATAAGCATGAAACTCGAACACACCAGTCACATAATTAACAGCGGAGATCGGAGACTATTAGTCCCTGATCTTTAGGTTTTGTCCATCCTCGACAAGGAAGTCAGTGAACTTCTATGGAACGTCGCATTTTTGCACACCGCGGTTTGAACCGTGTCGCACCCGAGAACAGTCTTGCAGCTTTTGAAAAGACTGCAGATGCTGGTCTCACCTGGATTGAGACTGACGTCGACATCCTTGGTGACGGTACTCCAATCGTCATCCACGACACGTCGCTTGATCGTACGACCAATCGCAGCGGGTCGTACTACGGCCTCGAGAAGGCAGATCTGGCATCGATTGATGCTGGTTCATGGTTCTCTCCGGAATTCGCCGGACAGCCCCTGCCCACCCTTGAGCAGCTGATCGAGCTCCTCAACCGCCGTGGACTGAATGCCAACATCGAGATCAAGTCGAATGAGGCCGGTGGCGCCATGTCCATGCGCCTCATTGATTCGATTCTTGATGCGCTGACTGGACTCGACCCCGAACGAGAGGTTTTCTTCTCCTCCTTTAATCACGTGTTGCTGGCGAAGATTAAGGAACGCGCACCTCAGTACGAAGTGGGCTGCCTGTACGAGACTTGTGCTCTCTACGACGACTGGAAGTCCATGCTCGAGCTGGTTGGCGCGTCATACATTCACCCCGAGGACCGCGGTCTGACCAAGTCCAAGGTTGAGGCCTTCCGTGAGGCAGGCTTCGGTGTCAACGTGTGGACCGTGAACTCGATTGATCGAGCACATGAGCTCTTCAATTGGGGCGCAACCGGTGTCTTCACCGATGTTGCGGACTCTTTTGCCCATCTTCAGTGAGTGAATCTCGAAAGGTAAATTCAACAACATGTCTGAAACCTCAGTAGGCACAAAGTCGCGCCTCCCTAAGTTCATGCAGAAGGGACGCCTAGGCGGCTTCCTCACTGTCGTGCTGACCGGCCAGCTGGTCTACGTCTCCTTCGAGGCGTTCAAGGGATCTCTGCTGATCCCCGTGACCAATGCTCTTGGCATCACGGTCGCCGACTTCGGTACCATCATGGGCTGGCTCGGCATCGCCATGTTCATGTACGTGCCCGCCGGCTGGGTGAACAACCGTTTCCCCATCCGTAACATTCTGATCTGCTTCGCCTCGTGGCGACTGCTGACCTTCCTGTTCCTGTGGCTCTCCCCGGTCTTGGGCTACCACCTGAACATCAAGATGCTTGTTGGCATTGCAATTACGTGGGCAATTTGGGACGCCATCGGTTGGCCCGCCGTCGTCAACGGCGTTGCCTTCATGGCATCTGACTCTGACTCCAAGGGCCGTGGCCTCGCAATGGGCCTCCTCGAGTCGATCCGTCGTGGCGTTGAGTTCTGCATGAACCTCATCATCATCGGCTGCATGGCCATTTTCCCGACCCACGCAAACGGCATCATGATCGGCTTCGGTCTTGCTTACTCGCTGCTGCTGATCCCGAACATCATCGCCATCCTGCGCTTCGTTCCCGCCAACGCTGTTGCCGAGTCCGAAGGCCACACCAAGAACACCGCAGCTCTCATGGGTCTGCTCAAGGTTCTGGCACAGCCCGGTGTTTGGTTCGCAGGTATCGCCGGCATGTGTGTTTACTGGTGCTACGTCAACCTGATCTACTCCTCGGCTCCTTACCTGAAGCTGGTCTTCCACGCATCTGACGCTGCCTCTGGTGCATTCGGTATCTTCTCCACCGGTTTCGTTGGCATCATCGCCGGCTTGGTTGCAGGGATGCTCGCTGACTACGTCTTCAAGTCCTCGACCACCATGGTTGCAGTCGCTCTGACCGTTATCGCCATCGGCGTTGGCCTGGTCTACCTGCTGCCCGCATCCGACTCGATGATGTGGCCTGCAATGATCCTGCTGGTCGTCATGGCATTCGGTGTCTTCCTTGGTAAGTCCGTGCTGCTTGCTCCTATCGCTGAGCTGCACCTGCCCGAGGAAATCAACGGCTCCGCAATGTCGGTCGGTTCCTTCCTGGTCTACGCCTCCATCCTTTGGGGCAACCCGACCACCGCTGGAATCATCACCGCTCACGAGGCCAACCCCTACGATGGCTACCGCATCATCTTCCTGATCACGCTCTGCGTGGCAGTTGTTGGTGCTGCTTGCGCCTACGCACTGGTGTTCTCGAACCGTCGCAAGAAGGCTCTGAGCGCCGAGGTTGAGTGATCCTTTCACGGATACTCTCCACTGAATCCAATTCAGTTGGCCTCTCAGGCTGAACTGACTGAGGCGGGTCCTCATCGTCCCAGGTACTTCGGTACCGAACCTAGACGATGAGGACCCGCCTTTTACATGTCTGCAAGCCCTTGCTTCTCCCATCATCACTCTCAACTTCTCCGGCCCGTCTTCGTCCACGCCTCGGCGTGATTGTGGAACAATAAGACCAGATCGCATCTACCATTCATCAACACATCTAGCATCAGCGCGAGGGGTTGGAAGCTTCATGGCTCTCTTTGAATTCGACGAGGGGCGTTTGATCCCTGCCCAATTCGGCCGCTCAGTATCCGATGGTTTGACCCCCGAAATCGTTGATGCCGTATGTAATCAGGTGCTCGAGATCGTTTCGCGCCCACTTTTCCCCATCACTTGGCGAGATATTTCCCCCTTTGAAGGTTCGGCCTTCGTCGATGGCTCCGCAGAGGATGAGGCTCCTCGCTTGACCGCCCTTGATCCTTCGGGTCAAGTTGTTTCGGTCGAGATTCTTGATTTCCTTGACTCAGATACACTGATTCAATCCCTTTCGCGCCTTGCTGGAACCGCCGCGCTGTCGTGGTCGGATCTGGCTCGTGAATATCCCGGAGGCGTTGCAGCTTTCAAGTCCGGGTGGATTCAGTTCCGCGATTCAATGCCGCCCTCGCCCGGTGCGGGGCCGCGTCTGGTTATGGTTGTTGGCCGCATTGATCCCGCAGTTCGTCCGGCGCTTGAAGTCCTGGCTGCTTCCGGTGTTGAGGTTCATGAAATGAGCCTTCGCGAAATGAGCAATGGGCGTTCTTTCCTTGAAGTTCATGCTGTGGGCCCGCGCACCTACGCGCACGCTCCTCACCTGCTGGCTGGGCGCTCTGACGATGTCCCTGCGATCGCCTCGTCAATTCGCGAGGTGGCCGCTCCCGTGACCATTGAGTCCTCCGCGGGCGTTGACTTAGTTTCCCCCGAACCGGCTACCGAGGCCGAGGCCTTGGTTCCCGAAGAGGACGACTACCTTCCCGAGGATGAAGAGTTCGTTCAACAGGCCGTAGATGCTGAAGCATTAGAGCCGGAGGCTCACGAAACGGAAACCGAATACGCCTTTGAAGGAAGCGATTCGCATCATCATGCCGCTCCAGTCGAGATGGAAAACGGTGATGGCGAATTAGAAGAAGAGGAAAGCGAAGAGGTCCGCGCTGCTCGTGAAGCGGGGATCCCCGTCCTCTCGCGTGATGCGGCTGCCCTGCGTGTCCTTGGGCAGATTATTGCCGAGGATGTTCCCGCAATTATCGTTGACGTACCCCAGGCAGAATGTGAATTTACGGCTGATGGCCTCTTCCGATCGGGTGAAGAGAGCTGGGATGATCCGCAGGATGCTCTTGCTTTCTTTGGTATTTCTGGCAACGGCTGGACGTTGTGGCACCTAGGCGGGGAAGAAGGCCCGACCTTGGGTGAATCCCTGGCAGAGGTCAACCGCGAAATCATTCGCGAGTACTCACGCGATTAGATAAACGCCTTAATCCAGCGATCCATTGTTTCGTAGACCTGCGCGCGCACCTGAGGGTCAGAGAGCAGCAGGTCGTGCTTGCCTGGGAAACTGGCAATGGTAACCAGCGGTCCTAAGCGTGACGAACGCTCCAAGATGACCTCGCGATCTAAGACGACGTCACTTGAAAAAGTTTCTGGCGTGAATTCTTCGCTGAAGAAGCTTGACGTCGACATCATTGAAAGCACAGGAATATCCAACTTGACCGAAGTCGCAACGGAGTCGTGGCCTTCAAGGATCGCCTCAAGCCAGGCTGCGTAAACGGGGTAGGAGCCGGGACGCTTCCACTCCAGCGCGTAATCCCATCCCGCAACAGCGGGATCGTCGGCGTAGGCCTCGAGAGACTCCGGTAGGGGGGCCTCCAGCGAATTCCATCCCTCGTGAAGCGAACGCGCGTAGTTATCTGGACCGCCGCCGCCTCCTGGAACTGCCCACATCGGATTTCGAGACGCAATGCGTTCAAGAATCGGAGCCATGGTTGAACGCATGGAAGCCATCGTCTGCATTTCAAGCCACGCAGAATTCAAGATCAGGCCATCGATCGCGCCGGGATGGCGGTTGGCCCACAGCGTTGCAAGCAGCCCGCCCGTTGAATGACCCATAAGAACAAGCGGAAGATCGGGGTAATCATCGCGGATCAGATCCAGAGCTTCACCGAGCTCCTCATCGTACAGACTGAGGTTCGAAATGAATCCCATGCGCTGGCCGGGGCGTAGCGAACGACCGTACCTGCGTAGATCGATCGCGTAGAAGGCCCCTGCACAGTCGGCAATATTTTCGGCCAACTCGCGCTGGAAGAAGTAGTCGTTGCGACCGTGAATGTACAGGGTAATAAAACGAGGGGAGGGGGAAGACGCCGCGTGACCTTGGTAACGAACCAAAGTTGCAACAACAGGCCCTGCGTCATCATCCATGAGGGGGATGGTGCGTGATTCGTAGCCCTCGCCCAGGACATCCCGTCGCCACTGGCCAACGGGGGCTGGGCCTTCTTCTCCCCAGGGGGCCAGCACGGCCTCGTCGACGAGGCCGTTGAAGCCATCGGTGCTGCTTGGGGATTCGGGGAGCTCGGTTTCGTCCACTGTACTCACTCCTGTGTTGGGGGTCTGCATTGATTTTATGTGGATTTTCGCGTGAAAGATATCGTTATTTGGGGCAAATGTTACAAATGTTGCGATCGTGATTTCTGTGGCTTCGGTTAAACGTTGTTGCGAATGTTGCCTAAGTGAACTACTCTCGAATGCTGTATATGACGACGCACGCCCTTATCCCGGCGTACAACGACAGGTGGACCAGTGAGACGTGAGACAAAGCGCCGCGGTATTCGCGCAATCAGCGTGACCGCGCTATTTGCATCACTCGCTGCAGCAACTCCCGGTATCGCTCTTGCAGCTCCCAGTGACGAAGAGATAGCACGAGCCCGCGAAGCCGAAAACGCGGCAAAGATGTCGGTCGCTCAGATCGAAGTAGAACTTGCAAGCGTGAAAAGTGAAGCTGAAGTCGCACTTCAGAAGGCCATGAGTGCTGCGGAAGAACTGAATGGTGCTCGTTACTCGCTTGAACAGGCGACCCAGACCGCGCGTCAAGCGCAGGCGGATGCTGATAAAGCGAAGGCTGATTACGAGGCAGGCAAGCAAGAGATCGCCTCGATCGCACAGACGGCATACCGCGATGGCGGTTCATCCCTTGACTCCATCGCCCCCTACCTTTCCGCCGACGGACTGCGCACGGTCGAAACCAAGCAGGCCACGCTCAACTCCTTCTCGGCTTCGGCAAACGTCAAAATGCAAAAGGTTGCCGCGCTTGAGCAGGTTGCGAACGTCATGAACGACGCTGCGATCCAGGCGCAGGCCAAGCAAGCAGAAGCAACCGCACAGGTTGAAGCTCGTTCCGCTGCGGCCCAGAGCGCTGCCAACAATGCAAGCAACGCGCAGGCCATGACTGCTGCTCGCCGTGATGCTCTGGTTGCTGAGCTTGCGCGTAAGCAGAACACAACTGTTGAGCTGATCAATCAGCGCGAGGCCGAGCTTGAGGCGCAGCGTCAGGCAGCAGCTGCGGAAGCTGCACGCCAGGCTGCCGCAGCAGAGGCCGCACGTCAGCAGGCAGCTGCCGAAGCCGCACGTCGCGCACGTGAACAGCAGAACTCGTACACGCCAGCTCCTGCTCCCGCAGCCAGCTATGATGACGATGATGACGACACTCCGTCGTGGGGTGGCGGTGGCGGCGGTAATTCTGATGCCGCTGCAGGTGCCATCGCTTGGGCGAAGAGCAAGCTCGGCGCACAATACGTGTGGGCGGGCGAAGGCCCCGGCTATGACTGCTCCGGTTTGGTGACCATGGCCTACCGTTCGCAGGGTATTTACCTGACTCACTGGTCGCAGGCACAGTACTCGGAAGGCACTCGCGTGCCGGTGAGCCAAGCTCAACCCGGCGATCTGATTTTCTGGAACTGGGACGGTGGCAATATCGACCACGTTGCGATCTACTTGGGCAACAACCAGATCATCGAGGCACCGACCTTTGGTGTTCCGGTTCGAATCACCTCGATCTACGGATGGAGCGCGGTTCTGCCCTACGCAGTGCGCGTGGTGTGATGATGCCGGACAGTGATACAAAGCGCTCATCAGTCGAGCACTTCATTCACTGAATTATTCTTGTAGGCCCGGGCGTTTGGGGAAGATGCCCGGGCCTCGTTTTATCTGCCTTTGCCGAGTTGTTCTCAGCCGAAGAGCTGAGATGTTTATGTTGAAGGCGGTATATCCGTTTGTGAGTTGGCTCAACTTAGGGCAAAAAAGAAATAAGTGCCCGTGAATGGTCGTTTTCTTTGGTGACGCCACAAATTGGCAACGAAGCACAAGCGTTTCGTCATTGCAAAGAGGAATGCCATGATCACCTTCGACCACGTGTCGAAAACATATTCACCCGATACGAAAGCGGTTGAGGATTTTTCTTTAACGATTGCCCCGCACACAACGACGGTGTTCCTGGGGACCTCAGGCTGCGGTAAGACGACACTCATGCGGATGGTGAACCGTATGGTCACGCCAACATCCGGAACTGTTACAGTCCGTGGCCGCGATGTCGCGCAAGAGGATCCTGTCGCACTTCGCCGCTCCATCGGCTATGTCCTTCAAGACGGGGGCCTCTTCCCGCATCGAACAATCGTTGACAATATTGCAACCGTTCCAGTTCTTGAAGGGGTCTCAAAGGCACGCGCGCGAGCCGATGCGCTCAAACTTATGGAACTCGTCGGCCTCGACCCCTCAATGGCAAAGCGCTATCCCGCACAGCTTTCTGGCGGCCAGCGCCAACGCGTCGGCGTCGCACGAGCGCTGGCAAACCGTGCCGACATCCTTCTGATGGATGAACCCTTCGGAGCCCTCGACCCTCTGGTCCGCGCTGACCTCCAGCGCCAACTCCGCCGCATTCAGAAGTCCTTGGGCACCACGATCCTTTTCGTCACCCACGACATTGACGAGGCCATCTTGCTGGGTGACCGCATTGTCCTCCTTCGCGAGGGAGCGCAGATTGCCCAAGAAGGCACTCCGCGCGATCTTCTCCTGAACCCGGCCAATGACTTTGTTCGCGAGTTCCTTGGAACCTCCGCAATCAGCGAGCGTGAACGTATTTTGGAGGGCGAACCTGACGGATCTCAAGCGGGCAAACCCGTTACAGCCTCGGCAAACGACGCACAAGGGGAGCGGGCGTGAATTGGCTCTCCGGTTCCTGGGCACTCATCGGTGAGCTCACCCTCACCCATCTCACCATCGCAGTGCCCGCGATTATTGCTTCGGTGCTGATTGCAGTTCCCATAGGGGCGTGGGCGCAGCGTTCAAAAGGCGTCGGGGGTGTAGTTCTCTCTTTCCTGACAGTTCTCTACGCGGTACCTTCGTTGCCACTCCTGATTGTCATTCCTGTTCTGTCAGGGGTTGCTCTTCGCTCGCGGGTCAACATGGTTGTTGTGCTAACGATTTACGGAATTGCTGTGCTGATCCGTCAGTGCGCCGAGGCCTTCGCCGCTGTTCCTGTCGACGTCCTCGAGTCCGCCGATGCGCTGGGAATGTCGCCTCTCCGCCGATTCTGCACGGTTGAGCTTCCATTGGCTGTTCCCGTGATCGTTTCTGGGACACGAGTGGTCATTACCTCGACGGTTTCTTTGGTAACGATTGGTGCGTTTATTGGCGTGCGCTCGCTGGGAACGCTGTTTACCGATGGCTTCCAGCGCGGTCTGACCGTTGAAGTCTTGGCTGGGCTGGTGATGACGATTGCCTTGGCTCTGCTTTTGGACGCGCTTGCAGTGGGCGTAGGTGCGCTAATGACACCGTGGAGGCAAAGGAAATGAACCTCCTATTTGAAGCCTTTCAATGGTTGGCGGACGGACACAATTGGCTAGGACCGTCCGGGATTCTCGAACGAGTGGGGCAGCACATCGTCTTCGTTGCAGCTGTTGTTTCTGTTTCGACACTCATCGCATTGCCAATCGGACTGTATATCGGGCACACCGGCCGTTGGAAAAACCTCGTCATGATTGGGACCGGTGCCGCGCGTGCGGTGCCTACTCTTGGCCTTCTCACCCTGGTTGGTTTGTGGCTTGGAATCGGTTGGCAAGCCCCCTTGATTGCTCTGGTTGCACTTGCAATCCCGCCGATTATCGCAGGTGCATATTCCGGTATGATCTCTTCTCAAGGATCATCCGATGCGGCGCGAGCGATTGGTCTGACTGAAGGTCAGATCCTCACGCAGCTAGAGATCCCAGCCGGCGCACCACTGATTCTTGCGGGTGTGCGCTCAGCGGTACTCCAGGTGATCGCAACGGCCACACTGGCTGCATACACGGCGGATCTTGGCTTGGGACGTTTCCTCTACACGGGGCTGAAGACGCGCGATTATGGACAGATGATCGGAGGCGCGATCGTTGTTGTTGCGCTGGCACTCATTACCGACGCCATACTTGCAGGGCTCACGCGTCTTCTGCGTTCCAAAACCCATTCGGATTCACAAGCTACATAACTTCATCACATACGTTCGCAAGCTTTTCTACACTCAGTCGACAAAACCAAAGGAGAGATAATGAAACGCTCTGTTCTCGCCGCCGCGGTAGCAGCATTCACTGCCGTTGCACTCACCGCATGCAGCACAGGAAAGTCCCTGGAAGGTGGCGAACAAGCGAAGGAAAGTGCGGCCTCGTCAAAGATCGTGGTTGGCTCCCAAGACTACTACTCGAATGAAATCCTGGCCGAGGTCTATGCCCAGGCGCTCGAAGGATCAGGTTTCACGGTCGAGCGTCAGCTGCGCATCGGTCAGCGCGAGGTCTACATGCCCGAGTTGGAATCCGGTTCGATCGATGTTTTCCCGGAGTACACGGGCAACTTGCTCCAGTACTTCGATAAAGACGCGAGTGCTCGTACGGATGCTGAGGTTTACCAGGCGCTGGGCGGAGCGCTGCCCAAGGGATTGCGCGTATTGGACGAAGCCCCCGCAACCGACCAAGACTCTTATGTTGTCACCACTGCTTTCGCTTCCGAGCACTCTCTCAGTTCAATTGGTGACCTGGCGAACGCTGGACAGATCACTCTTGGCGGCAATTCTGAGCTTGCGACGCGTCCGTATGGGCCGAAGGGACTGGAATCGGAATACGGTGTGAAGGTCGGTTTCACGCCGATCGAAGACTCGGGCGGCCCGCTGACGGTAAAGGCGTTGAACGATGGCTCGATTCAGCTAGCGAACATCTACTCTTCCGACCCCGTTCTTGCAGACGGAAGTCTGACGGTCCTCAAGGATCCGAAGGGCCTCTTCTTGGCATCGCACGTTGTGCCAGTTGTTTCCACGAAGATTAACCAGGATGCAGCCGCTGTGATCAACAAGGTCAGTGCAGCTATGGACGCCAAGGACTTGATTGAGATGAACCGCCAGTCAACTGTCGAGGCTCAGTCTGCCTCCACGATCGCGTCGAAGTGGCTTGAATCGAAGGGCTTGCCGCACAAGTAAATGGCTTGATGTGCAAGTGAAGCGCTCGCTTGTACAAGTGAAGCGGGCACTTCGCGCTTGCTGTGGTTGTTCGGGTTGCGCTTGTGTGGTGTCAGGTGCCGCCAGCTCATCCCTAAATGTCACACGAAGTTGGCATGGCTCTCATCTAATTGCACACGAAGTCGGTGAATGTCATGC
>CALHID010000342.1 GCA_938030835.1 uncultured Actinomyces sp.
GTTCAAGCAGATTGGCGCAGCGAAGGAGGGTCGACTTACCCGAGCCCGAGGCGCCCAAGAGCACTACGACCTCGTGTCGGTGAACGTCAAGGTCGAGGCGGCGCAAAACGATGTTGGAGCCGAAACGCTTGACGACGCCCCGAACAGAAAGAACGGGGTGTTCCGCGGAGGTTGCCAAGCTTTCGTCGGGGGTGATGGTTTCCGTGCTCATCAGACGGTGCCTCCCATCTGCTCGCGCTTACGTAGTCGCGCCGTGTACCAATCGGACAGGCGAATGAAGGGGAAAGACAAGACGATGAAGAGGAGGCCCGCGACCACGTAGGAGGTGAAGTTGTAGGTCGTTGCCTGCTGAACCTGTGCTGCGCGGATTGCGTCAGTAGCACCCAGAACAGAGATCAGGCCCACGTCTTTTTGCATGGAAATGAAGTCGTTCATCAAAGCCGGGGTGACCTTACGAACTGCCTGCGGCACGATGATGTGACGCATGGTCTGTCCGTGGGTCAGGCCAAGTGAACGCGCTGCGTAGCGCTGTGAGGGGTGGATCGATTCAAGACCAGCACGCAGAACCTCGGAAACGTAGGAGGTGTAGGTGATGACCAGGGCAATGGTCCCCAGGAGCGTCACATCGATGCGCCTAGACGGGTTCAGAGCAGGAATACCGAAACCGATGATGTACAGGACCACAATGAAGGGCACGCCACGGAAGATGTCCGTGTATGCGGCAGCAAGGAAACGGATCGGGAAGAATACCGGTCCGCCCAAGGTACGCGCGGCAGCAAGAAGAGTCGCAAAAATCGCAACGCCCGTTGCTGCAACCAGCAGCATGCGGATGTTGAGCCACATGCCGGAGAGGACTGCGGGGAAGGAGCTCTTCGCGTATTCCCAGTTGAAGAAGGTTTGTTGGGTTGTCTTCCACCCCGGAGACGTGGCCAAGATGACAACGATGAGTGCCGCGATGATCAGAGTGGAGATCGCGGAGATCAAGAGTGAGCGAGTGGTGCGTGCGCGCCGGTAACGACGGCGCTGGCGCTCGACCTCAGAGACTGGGAATTCAGCCATGGGGTCTGCTGAGTGGGAATCGGTGAGCACGGGGTCCTCTGCGTGAGTTTTGAATGCGTTGAGCAATCAGGACAAGGGGGATGAAAATTCTCCGGCTTGGGACGAATCCCAAGCCGGAGAAGAAGATCACTGCTCGAAGATCGGAGCGGATGCGGCGTCAGCCAGCCACTTCTTCTGAAGTTCGGCCAGGGTGCCGTTATCGCGCAGCGTGTCAACTGCCTTGGTGACCGCGGGGGTCAGAGCGCTTCCCTTAGGAAGCAGCAGACCGAAGTTGTTGCCATCCTCGTTCGCGGTGAACTGGCCAACCACGGTGCCGTTCTCAACCTGGGTTGCGATGACGTTGAATGCGGTGGGCAGGTCCACGACGATTGCGTCAACCTGACCGCCCTTGAGGGCCTGGACCACGTCAGCAGAACCGTTGAAGATCAGCGGATCGGTGCTGGGCTTGAGCTTGTTCATCACGTAGTTCTGAGACGTCGTGCCGGTCTGAACGCCGAACTTCAGCTTCTTCAGGTCTTCGAGGCTCTTGGCCTCGGCAGCGGGGGTGCCCTTCACAGCGACAACCGCTTCGGAGGTCGTGTAGTAGGGGCTGGAAAAGTCCACTGCCTGCTTGCGAGCATCGGTAATGGAGAACTGCTGGATGTTGAAGTCCCAGTCCTTTGCGCCAGGAGCGATTGCCGAATCGAAGGTGGTGCGCTTCCACACGACCTGATCCTTGGAGAAGCCCAGCTTCTCGGCGACTGCGTAGGCAACTGCGGCCTCGTAGCCTTCACCGGATTCGGGGTTGTCGTTGAGGACCCAGGGGCTGTAGGCCGGATCGCCGGTGGCGATGGTGAGCTTACCCTTGGTGACGGTGGGGAGTGCTTCGCCGGTTGCGTTAGCATCGGCGGCTGCGGAAGTTGTGCTGCTGGAAGTGGTTCCGCCCGCGCATGCACCCAGCGCCATGACGGCAGTTGCTGCGATTGCGACGAGTGCGGACTTGCGGAAACGGATCTTGGGACGAACCACGTGTGCTCCCTATGAAGATATTGGGACAGAACAATTTTGAGTGCTTGTCAACCCATGGGTAAAGCACCCACGCTCTAAGGCTAAGGGCAACTACGCGCTAATGGAAAGAGATAGTCTCAAACTTGAGATGTGATCTATGGCCTGCGTGAATCCTCGCTATGATGGATCTAATAACCGAGGGCAGACCCAATTGGATCTGCCCTCTGATTTATGTGACGCTCGAGGTCACTTACCAAGCTTGTCCTTGATGTCTGCGACGACGCCCTCGGCCTTTTCCTTTGCCTCTTCAGCCTTTTCCTTCGCTGCCTCTACGGCGTCTCCGGCCTTGTCCTTCGCAGCTTCGAAACCTTCTTCGGCCTGCTTCTTGATGTTTTCCAGATCCACAGCGGGCTCCTTCAATAGTGGTGTTTCCAGTGATTACTGGAACGTTCTCTCAGCCTAGGGTACGGCGGTGTCCTTGTCGATAGATTCAATCTTTAAAGGAGACGCGGGTGACATATCGCGCATATTCTCCTCACTCCCCAGGAACACCATCGATAAAGAAGGGGGAGTCGATGCACTCGTGTGCAAAGTGGTGTGTTTCTTCTCTTTCGTTCCCCCCAAGTGCGGGCGGTCCGTCGAGAATGAGGATCGCGAGGCCGTGGATGTAGGCCCAAAGCGTTGCTTCTGCGCGTGGATCCTCGCTCCCGTAGGCAATTTTTGCGAGGCCGTGGAGCTGGGAACGCGCTGCCTTGCTGGCGCAGACAAGCTCAGGGTGTGAGTTGGGATCGTACATGTCAGAGCGGAACATGATGCGAAAAACCCCTGGGTTTTTAAGTGCGAAAGTCAGATATGCGTGTCCTGCTGCGCGTGTCGTCTCCTGGGGGGTTGCGTTGGCGCTGGCGCGAAGTGCTTCGCTGAGCGATTTTTCCAAGGCGAGGAATCCCTCTGTGATCAGCGCTGCAAGGATCCCTTCTCGGCTTTTGAAGTGGTGGTAGGGAGCCTGGTGTGTGCATCCGGCTCGCCTCGAGACCTCTCGCATGGATAGGGAAGCGGGTCCTCCTTCGTTGAGGAGTTCTCCGCTGATAGTGAGGATCGTTTCGCGTAGGCCGGGGGCTTCGCTTGAGCGTGTCATGGCATCAGTATAGGGGAAACAGACCGTCACCACTTGACAGTGTCTAGGAGTGCATGATTCTATTACTAGACACTGTCAAGTAGTAGGGGTGTGTATGTACGACGCAATTGTCATCGGTTCAGGAATCGGTTCACTGACAACCGCAGGATTACTCGCAGGAGTAGCGAAAAAGCGGGTACTCGTCCTCGAAAAACACTCCACACCAGGGGGACTCACCCACGCATTTCGACGCCAAGGCGCAAGCTGGGACGTGGGATTGCACTACGTCGGCGACATGGCCCCCGGGACTCGGCCTCGTCAAATTATTGATTACCTCACGGGTGGGAAGCTTTCCTGGATGCAGATGCCCGATAGCTACGATCGCTTTTGTCTCCCAAAGCTCGGGGTGAATCTTGATGTCCCTTCGGATGCCGGTGTCTATCGCCAGCGACTCGAGGCACTCTTTCCGAATGAGAAACGAGCGCTGAGGCGCTATTTCAAAGACGTCGCGCGGGCATACTCGTGGATGACGCTCAACTATGTGCGCCAGGTTGTCCCGCAGCAGGTTGCCCCTCTTGTCGCCTTGGCGCAGAAGATGCACACCTTGCTCGCATGTGAGACGACCGCGCACTACATGAAGCGCCGCTTTCATAATCCCGCGTTGAGAACACTCCTGACGACGCACTGGGGAGACTACGGAGTCGAACCCGAGCGCAGTGCTTTTGTCGCCCACGCAATGATCGTCGGCCACTACATGAATGGAGCGTGGTTTCCCCAGGGAGGAAGCGGGCAAATCTCGCGAATGGTCGAAGAAAAGATCCGATCAAATGGGGGAGAAATCCGCGTCTCTCAAAGCGTCGAGGAAATTCTTGTTCAAAACGGTCGGGCGGTTGGAGTCCGCATCACAGACACTTCCGGTACGCATCCAGCGACCTATGAAGAACGCGCACCGATCATCGTTTCAGGAGTCGGGGCTAGCGAAACGTATAACCGTCTACTTCCAACGCAGGGAAGCATTGGAAAACTTACGGAAGAGATACGCAAAACGATCGCGCGCATGGGAGACGGAGGGACAGCGGTCATTGTCTACCTCACCCTTGACCACTATCCCGAAGGGATTGACGGCTCCAACATCTGGATCAATGAGGGTGATGGCTCGCAGACTCCCGCGGAGTTAACCACTTCCCTGCTCAACGGCACCCCACAAACGGCATTCGTTTCCTTCCCGGGGCTCAAAGCAGGTGACCAGCACGCCACCGCAGAAGTTGTCTCCTTCGTTGAAGCCGGTGCTTTTCGTAAGTGGGAGGACACAATGAAAGGAGACCGAGGAAGTGACTACGACTTGCTCAAATCAACAATGGCTAGGGGATTGATCGCACTCGTTGACCGCACTCTCCCGGGCTTTGCGCACTCTGTTCGTTACGAAGAAGTAGCAACGCCTCTGAGTATTGAGCACTACACCTCTCATTCAAAGGGATGCTTCTACGGCCTTCCTCTAACCCCGCAACGACTTAATGCGGGGCTGACCACACCAGAAACGCCGATCCAAGGGCTCTTCCTAACAGGACAAGACGCGGGATTCCCCGGAATTGTCGGGGCCACAATGGCGGGGTGGACAAGCGCATGTCGAATCCTCGGGCCAAAGGGATATCTGCAGATCAATCAGAGCCTGAGCAGCGCCCCCGAGAGTGCATGTGAAACCTCAGATCCAGAACCAACACAGGACCCATCCCACAGCGCACCACGCCTGCGAGCTCAGGTCGTCCATGCGGACTGGCTAAGCCCCCATATCCGAAACCTTGTCCTGAAGCTCCCTCGTTCGCAGGAGTGGACACCCGGTCAGTACGCACTCATTCGAGTTGCTCCCTTTGAGTGGCGGCCATATTCCTTGGCAAGCGCGTCTGGAGAAACTGCCCGTTTCCTCATCGATGTGAGAACCAAGGGGAAGGGAGCAGCATTCGCGGACAGCCTGGAGCCTGGAGACAAGGTTGAACTCCAACTCCCATTGGGTAACTTCGAAATTCACAGCGAAGATGCCGAAAACGACGAGGCTCCCAGCCGCCGCAGGATTTTCATTGCAACGGGAAGTGGGATTGCCCCATTTTGTGCTGCTTTTGAGGAGGGGATCCGTGCTGATGACCTGTTGCTCTTTGGATGCGCAAACACGGATGAGGATCTGACGCTACGACTCGAAACGCCGATCCCTCCCATCATCCGCTGCATAACACGCGAATCAAGCACTACCGCGTTCAAGGGCCGCGTCACGGACTATCTACGCATAACAGGTATTGATCAAAGCGCCGACTACTACGTGTGTGGGTCACCAGCCATGGTCGCCGATGTGCGTCGCGTGATCCGAAGCGGAGGGGGACGCGTCTACTGTGAATCCTTCTAAACGGGTGAATCTCTTATTCGCCCGCCGAGGCTAATTTCCAGTCCTCGAAAGAGAACTCGGGCGAGACAACGCAGGTGGCCAGCGCCGCTTGGCTTCGAGCAAAAGTTCGCTGCCACGAACCAGCGGGAACAAGGAATTGCACGGGGTTCGAAGGCTCAGAAGGAGAGAGTTCCTCTTCCTCACCTGCCGGCGATCCTAAGATCACGATCTGCGGCTCGGAACTTGGAGCTTCGCCATCCCCGCCGAGGTGAATCTCCAAGGCTCCCGGCCCCGACCAGATCCACAGCTCGTCGGAGTGCACCAGGTGCCAAGCAGCTTCCTCATCGCGATCCAATACAAAGAGGATTGCCGAGGCCGTGGCACGCTGACCGCGCGGGGTTTCCACATGCGTGGGTGCGGTCCACGTACGACGGAAGTGCCCGCCCTCGGGGTGAGGTGCAAGGTCAAGTTGCTTCACAAGCGTCGAAGCAAGTGGGCTGAGAGTAGTCATTGCACGTCTCCCTCAAAATTATCGGCGAAACGCGGATCAACCCAGCGAAGGTTTCCGTCGATAACCGTTGCAATTTGGCGGGAAGCGCCGGTTTGGACGAGCTCTTCGATGGTGTCGACGATCGTCGTGACGGGTACATCGAAAAACACCATGTCTGCGACCGCGCCAGACTGAAGCTGGCCCACGCGTTGAGAACCCGTCGACAATCCCAATGCAACAGCACCGCCCAAGGTCGCGGCATGCAGAAGACGGCGAGCCAGGTCGCTCTCCCCGTAGCCCTGAGCGCGCGCAATCTTATACAGCAGCGCAACGTCCTCCATGACATCCAAACTGGGTGAGGATGACAGGGAGTCCGTCCCCACCGCCAGCAAATTACCTTCATTCAGGTAGGCAGCAACGGGAGGCGCATCCAAGCCAATGACACGGTTCGAGCGCGGACACAAAGCGACAGCAGTATTTCGCGAACGTAGGCGCCGCCGATCATCCGCGGTCATGTAGACGCCGTGTGCGACATGGCAATCAGGACCCAAGACACCAAGCTGATCAACGAATTGCGTTGCCGAGAAGCCCCCGCCCAGGGAACGCATCTCAGTGAAGGAAGTTGAGGCCCCACTGCGCCACAAATCATCCAACTGCGCAGTGCGGCCTTCTTTCCACTCGGCCTCGGAATGGGACTCTCCCAAGTGAATGTGCAGGCGGAGGTTGCGTCGGCGCGCAAGATCGGGAAGATCCAAAAGCGGTTCCGCATCCAGTGAATAAGGCGCATGCGGGGAAATGCCGATCTGCGGGGGAGTGGGCATCGCATCCAAGGAAGCGTTGACGCTTGCCGGACCGCGAGCCGCCCAATCCTCGTTCGACCATCCCATGACTTCCCAGTAGGCGACACCGTGCAGGCCCAGGTCGTGGAGTGCGCTCGCGGCCTCGGGGTCGGTGACGACGTCGGCAGCGCTGGTTGTCCCGTAACGGATCGAGAGGCGAGCACCCCGCGCGGCCTCGGCCTTCCAATCGAACTCCGTGTGGTCATAGACCGCGTCGAAAGCCTGCGCCCACGAAGGGAAACCCGTGTAACGCTTTGCCCCAACTTCCGCCATTCCCGTGTACTGCAGGTGGGTGTGCGCGTTGACGAGGCCGGGCATGAGTACCCCGTCCACGTGGTGTTCGACGAAAGAACGTCCAGCTTGCTCAAGTGCGTGGATCACCCAATCGCGTGAACCGACGTGCTCAATGCATCCATCGATAACCGCGATTGCGCCATCAAGAACAGAGGGCGCGGTGATGGGGATGACAAGACCCGCAGAATAGACCTGGACTACATCAGAATGTGGGGCAAGCGGACGGATCTGTGCGTCATCTGGGGTAACTGTCGACATAGGACTATTGTGCATTGCCGACGCCGCGCAGTGCATCAAGCGCAGCTTGAGCCACCGCATTATCGGCTTGGATGGGGAGGTTATGGAGACCGGGCTCGAGTTCGTCTCCGTGGGTGAGTAGCTCAGTGAGCGCCGCGACTTGGACCCCGAAACTCATGTCCATGATCTCGATGGGATTTCCTTCGCCGGCTGTGTAGTTGATGCCCTCTCCCTTTTCCAGGAGACGCAGGGACTTGCCCGTGGGATCGGTCAGCCTTTGCACGTGTGGGTCAGCGGCCTCGCTCAAAGTCCACCCCGCGGCCAGTGCCTGCTCGACCTCAACTTCACCGACCACTCCGCCTGCGACAGTCACGATCGCATCTTCAGGGAGAGCTTCAAGAGCACTGAGGGGAATGGTCGAGGGCTCTCCCGTGGCGGACATCAAAAGCCCCGCCGTCGAGGCAACCTCGCCGAGGGAAGCGACAGTGAAACCATCCATGCGTGCTTGGAGCGCGCGGACGGGGTCAAGCTCAACGACACTGACACGGGCACCCAGGGCACGAGCAAATCGCGCACATCCCTTTCCGACATCGCCATAGCCAATGATTCCGACCTGCATCCCAGGAATTGGGGTGCCGAGGCCGTCGGGGTCAATGATGTCAAGGACAGTTGTCCAGCATGATTGACCGGTGCCGTAGGCATTATCGAAGAGCGTCTTTGAGCGTGCATCATTGCTGGCAATCACGGGGATGCTCAGGGGGAAATGACGCAGTGGCCGCAGACCTGATGTAGTTTCCTCGGCCGCACCGATCATGGCCGACAGTGCTGTCGGTGCACGCTTGGGATCGTGCGCCATGCGGATCAAATGAGAACCGTCATCCAACAGATATTCGATGTTTTCGGCAAGGAATTCGCGGGCAAGTGTTTCCTCCTGCTCGGGGCTTGCCTGGGAGTCGGCAAAAACCTTCAGTCCCTCCCGGCGCAGTTCATCGGCGACGTCATCGCGAGTTTCGCTTGCGTGCCCAAAAACGGAAACTTCGGCTCCGGCCTCGGAAAGCATCAAAGCAAGCGCAGCGGTCTTGGGCTCCAAAACCAGGGCGAGGCCAATCCGGCGACCCGGGAGCAGGTGGGCAATGCGGCGAACCGCGGCCTCGGTCACGGGCATGTGCATTCGTGCCCAGGCAATGCGTCCGGCATCCCCGGGTCCAGAAATTTGGGATCCGTCGGGGGTATAGACACCTTCGAAGGTGCCGGAGGGCGCTACGACGGTAATTGCACCCGGGTGGGGGCGTGCTTGGTCTGAGAGATCAAATACTGTCTCGAGGCCGGAGGCCCCTTCCCGGCTGGGCTTGGGAGTGACCTGAGCGCCGAAGGCCTCAAGAAGAGAAGTGAGCTCAGGATCTGAAGTGACGAAACGTCGTCCCGCGATCAACATATTTGTTGCGCGGGCGTATGCCCGCAGAAGCACTTGCGCATGGGTCATATCCATCAACCTAGCAGATTAACTATTTCAGCCGATGGCGAGGCAGAGGGTATCCGAGGCAGTTTGCTTTGAGGGGGCAATGAGATAGTGTGAGCAGACATCATTGGCGCTCAAAGGTCGAGAGGAGACGGTCAATGCAAACAACGAAAGAACCAGATCAACCCACGACGCATTCGTCTGCGGACCGCAAGACTTCGATGTCCGGAGTTGTCTCTGCCGTATGCGCAGCGCTGATGCTGGTGATATTTGCACTGGCCTTCTTAAGAGAAATTGGTACCCATGGGTCGGCCACCCCTTTCATCGTCGAGGCATTTGCGGTCAACGAGTTTCCCTTTGGAGTCGTCGCGTTTTTCGTGGGGCTATATGCCCTGACCGTCTCGCGAGCGCAGGGTAAACGCCTGTGGAGTCTGGGCGGATATGCCATCGCTGCGGTCATTGTTATTGTGCTCGTGAACCTGATGCTTGCGGGCGAGGAACTCATTGATGGCCTCGTCCATACCTACGTCTTCTTCACCGACAATGGAACCCATGGTCTTTGATCCTGAATCCTACGCGGGAGCCCAGATCCGTCTTGTTGCCGTCGACATGGATGGAACGCTCCTCGACGATGAGAAGAATTTTCCTCCCGGATTAGACGAGCTGATTGACCAGTTGGAGAAACACGGGATTGTCTTCGTTCCTGCGTCAGGTCGGCAAATTTGGACTCTGATCAATATGTTCCCCGGCCGCGCCGGGATGACTTTTATCGGCGAAAATGGCGCGATCGTCATGCGTGATGGGCAAGAGATATCCTCAAGCCCCCTTGACCTTGGGACGGTACGCCGGTGTGTTGAGCTGGTCCGTCATCACGTACGTCAGGGTGGTTTCTTTGCTGCGCGTCCCGATGTTCAAGACGGGAGGGCTCAGACAGTAGAAGCTGCGCAGTGGGATGGTGGCCTTGTCGTCTGCGGCAAGAAATCGGCGTATATCGAGCGCAGTGATGAACCTTTCTTGCACGCAATCTCTCCGTACTACGCGCGAACTCAGGTTGTTGAAGACCTGCTTGAGGTACTTGATGAGATTGAACGCGGTGAGTTGGACGATGCAATCATCAAGCTTGCCTTGCGCAGCGCAGGAGATGTGAAGCCCCTGGCTGAACGAACTTTGGGAAGGTTCAAGCAGAGCCATCAATTCGCGCTCTCTGGTGATAACTGGGCGGATTTGCAGATGCGCGGAGTCGACAAAGGCCAAGCTGTCAGCGAGCTGCAGAAGTATCTTGGGGTCTCACCTGCACAAACCGCAGTATTTGGAGATGCGGGAAACGACCTTGGGATGATGTCGCGCGCTGAATTTTCCTTTGCGATGGCGAATGCATCCCCCGATATCCTTGCCGCCGCTCGCTTTGTTGCTCCTTCGAATAACGAGGCCGGGGTTGTGTGCGTGCTGAACTCTTTCCTTGAGTAGTCACCTTTACAGGGCCTGGAGCCTTCGCTAGTCTCAGTCTTCGAAATATTTATCCACGAGGAGGATAAGGTGAGCATTCCGCAGCCGGCTGGC
The DNA here is from genome assembly GCA_938030835.1 of uncultured Actinomyces sp. Classification (GTDB taxonomy): domain Bacteria; phylum Actinomycetota; class Actinomycetes; order Actinomycetales; family Actinomycetaceae; genus Pauljensenia. The sequence continues at coordinate 10,414 of CALHID010000342.1, forward strand.
CAAAAGTTCGGAACCCCGTTTGGACAAGGTGAAGCGAAACTTAAGCGTTTCCCGCTGATCCTTGGCATCATCGGCTGGATTCTTGTCATTTGTTCGTTTTTGTTCCCCTACATGATCATCCAAGACGCTATCAAGAGCGGACATCCCGAAGGCGCCGGCTGGGTGTGGATCCTGATTGTGATCATGTGGGTCGGCCTCATCGGCCCGATTAATATCCTTGGCGTGGTCTTGTCGATTCCGAGTCGCGCAGCCCTGGTCTCCGCGGCACAGCGCACGCTCAACGTGTGGGCGATCGTTCTGAATGTGAGTTCCTTGGCCTTGGGAATCCTTGGATTCGTGGGGCTCTTCTTCATCGCCGGTTAGCGCATTTTTAGCCGAGTATCTTCACCGGTGAAGATCTGGAGAGAGAAATGTTTTGGGGTCGCGACGCAATGCGTCGCGACCCCAAACACTAAGCCTTCAGAAAGGCGTTCTGTCTTACTCGGCAGAAGCTTCCTGGTTCTGATCAGCGCTGTAGTCTTCGACCTCAAGGTCTGCCCAGTAGTCCTCGGCCCAGGGATCTTCGATCGGCTGGCTGCGCTTCCACAGGACGTAGCCTGCGCCGGCAGCGGCAGCGGTCAGTGCGGTGAAGCAGAGGGCGCGAAGCAGGCGGCCCTTCTTCTTGCAGCACTTCTTCTTACGGGTCGGGGTGGCCAGTGCCTGTGCCGATGCGAAACGAGCAGCGCGTGCGCGCGAGCCCAGATCGCCCTCAGCAGCAAGAGCATTGGCGGACTCGGACACTGCCTTGTTCAGGCGAGGCAGGTAGTCGTCCACGACGTGGCCGTGAATGTCGGAAAGGAAGGGCTGAGCGCGGTCGGCGACGGACTGTGCACGTTCGCTTGCGGACTCAACAAGGGGAGTCGCGCGCTCAATCGCGCTTGAGAGCGCGGCCTGTGCGCGAGGAGCTGCCCAGTCCAGTCCCTGCTCTGCCAGATCGGCGGCTCGCACGGCG
>CALHID010000343.1 GCA_938030835.1 uncultured Actinomyces sp.
CGCGCAAGTTTCACCCACACATCATTAGCATTCATCCCATCAACGCTCACGCCTTGTCCCTTAGCGCTGAGTTCAGGCGCTGAATGAAGGTGAGCACCCGGGGTGACTGCCTCGGATAGGGTTTCTTCGGTGCCATCTCCCCCGCCCAGATTTTCAACGAGCTTCGAGACGATATTCTGCGCGGAAATATGACCATCACCAACAGCTGCATACAGACCCGAAATATCTGGATACCCCAGCGATGTGGCGACTGAGAGAACAGAGTCATGGTTCATCAGACGTTGCAAAGGCAAGTTTTGTTTGCGCATGGCGCGCGCAATACTTTCCTTACCCGCCTCGACTGCTTCTTCTTTTCGTTCCCGAGAAAACCATGCTTTGATCTTTGACCGCGCGCGCGGCGAAGCGACAAAAGCAAGCCAGTCGCGCGAAGGAGCAGCCTTATCCGACTTTGAGGTGACGACTTCAACGGTTTGCCCGGACTCAAGTCGAGTATTAAGGGGGACGAGGCGGCCGTTAACCTTTGCGCCAACAGTCCGATTTCCAACCTCCGTGTGCACAGAGTAGGCAAAGTCCACGGGAGTTGCCCCGCGAGGAAGTACAACCACTTCTCCCTTAGGTGTAAAGACATAGACTTCGTCACCAGAAATCTCATATCGAAGCGAATCAAGGAATTCTTCGGGATCCCCTGTTTCGCGTTCCATATCAACCAGTGCGCGCAACCAGTTCATCTGTTCATCAGCGCTCATCCGGTCAGAATCCAAAGAGTTCGCATTCGGATTCTGCTTGTATTTCCAGTGCGCCGCGACACCATGTTCTGCATGTTCGTGCATCTCATAGGTGCGAATCTGAATTTCAACCGGTTTGCCACCCGGGCCGATCACCGTTGTGTGCAGCGACTGATAGAAGTTGAACTTCGGCATCGCAATGTAGTCTTTGAAGCGCCCCGGAATTGGATTCCACCTTCCATGAAGAGCCCCTAGAACCGCATAGCAGTCACGGACGGTTTCGACCAACACGCGCACTGCGACAAGATCAAAGATCTCATCAAATGCCTTATTGCGGACAATCATCTTCTGATAAATCGAATAGTGATTCTTAGGGCGCCCGGTCACCGTTCCCTGTGTACCCGAGCGTCGCAGATCTTCTTCGATCTGAGAAATTACTTCTCGTAAGTAAAGATCGCGCTCAGGTGCTCGTTCCGCAACCAGATGATCAATCTCTTCATAAATTTCGGGATAAAGGATCTTGAAAGAGCGCTCTTCCAGTTCCCATTTGATCATATTCATCCCGAGGCGGTGCGCTAGGGGTGCGTAGATCTCAAGAGTTTCCCGCGCCTTCTTCTTCGCTGATTCGACAGGGACAAAACGCCAGGTACGGGCGTTGTGAAGACGATCGGCAAGTTTAATGAGGAGCACTCGAATATCGCGGCTCATCGCGATAATCATCTTGCGCAGAGTTTCGGACTGCGCGCGTTCGCCGTAACGAATCTTATCGAGTTTGGTGACCCCATCAACCAACTGAGCAATAGCCGGGCCAAAATCAGCTGTGAGCTGCTCAAGACTGTAGTCGGTATCTTCAACCGTATCGTGAAGAAGAGCTGCAGCAAGCGTAGGTGAAGTCATACCGACTTCAGCCAAGATTGTCGCAACTGCAACAGGGTGAGTGATGTACGGTTCACCGCTCTTACGCATCTGACCGCGATGTGCTTTTTCAGCCGTCGCATATGCACGCTCAATCAAAGAAACATCCGCTTTGGGATGGTTGGCGCGAAGGGCACGAACCAAAGGCTCAATCTCTGGCGTCGTCATCTTCGAACGAGCACCGAACCACACCAGGCCTGAACGCACGCGTGACCCGGCCGCAGGCGGCCGGGTCACGTTGTCATTTTGCTCACTCATTCCTCAATGATACAAGCCATCAGCGGGAATGAAAGCCTCGACTTAGAAAACGACAGCAGTTTCAACCTTAACGTGAGGTTCAAGCTTGGAACGTCCGCAAAGAGCTTCAAGTTCCAAAAGAATCGCGACGGCCTCGACCTTCGCGCCACACTGCTCGAGAAGCCTGACAGAAGCTGCTGCCGTTCCGCCTGTAGCCAAGACGTCATCAACCACTAGGACACGCGCACCTTCTTCAACGAGGCCTGGATTAAGCTCCATCCGAGCCTTACCGTATTCAAGCTCGTAATCGATACCGATCACCGGACCGGGAAGCTTCCCTCCCTTACGCACAGTGATCATTCCGATGCCGAGCGCGGTCGCCAAAGGTGCAGCAAGGATAAAACCACGAGATTCCAGACCTGCAACCGCGTCGATACGCCCGCGGTAGTGGTCAGCCAGCAAGCGAATCAATTCCGCGAATGCGTGGCCATCCGCCAAAAGAGGAGTGATATCGCGGAAAAGCACACCTTCCTCGGGGAAGTCTTGTACTTCGCGGAGATGGGTGCGGACAAGTTCGCTAACTTCTGCTCCGAGCTCTGCGCTCATCAGCGGGCCTTCTTCCTCTTGGGTTGGGCTTCATTTCCAAGGCGACGACCAGGCTGGACTGGCGCCACACGTACATCGTCACCGGTATGACCTTCACGTTCGCGTCGCTTCGCCACTAAAGCATCGTGTGCCTTGGTTGACGAGCGACGTTCTTCCAGCATAACCAACAAGGGCGAAGCAATGAAGATCGAGGAATATGTTCCGACGATCATACCGACGAACAGGGCAAGAGAAATGTCGGTCAATGTGCCCGCGCCCAGAAGAATCGAACCGATGACAAGGATTGAGCCAACCGGAAGCAAAGCCACGATCGAGGTATTGAGCGAACGCACCATTGTCTGGTTCACAGCAAGGTTGACCATGTCGCCATAGGTGTAGCGATTCTGATCGTTAATCCCCTTAGTGAGTTCACGCACCTTGTCGAACACCACGACGGTGTCATAGAGCGAATAACCCAAAATTGTCAGGAATCCGATGACGGTTGCGGGAGAAACCTCAACGCGAGTAACTGCGAAGAAGCCAAGGGTAGTTGCAATATCGTGGAAGAGCGCAAAAATCGCCGCGACGGACATCGTCCAGGATCTGAAGTATGCAGCCATCAGCACTGCGACAAGCGTCAAGAAGATCACGAGTGATTGCGCAGCTTTAGCAGTAACATCGCGTCCCCAGGAAGGACCAATAGATGCAGACTGTACGTCCTTCGCATCGACCTTGTAGGCGCTTGCAAGTGCCTCACGAACCTCGAGTGTCTTTTGTGAATCCAAGGATTCAGTCTGGACACGGATGCCATCAACACCGACAGAGGAGACGCGAACTTCAGAAGCCAAGTTTCCCTTCTGAATCGCATCGTATGCGGGCTGCTGGGAAGTCTCAGAAAGCCCCGTCAAAGTGAATTGCGAACCACCGGTGAATTCGAATGAGCGGTTGAGCCCAAAAATTCCAATGAGAATCGCGCAAACGACGATCACAGCTAGGGCCGCGCGGACAAAAATCCGACGCTTCGGGACAATCCGGTAGGACTTCTCGCCCGAATAAAGGGCATTACCCCACTGGGCATAACTCATCATTGTTCTTCTCCTGCCTGCTCGGAAGAAGTGTTGTCCTCGGCTTCTTGACTCTCCTGTTCGGCCAGACGTGCTGCACGCTTACGTTCTGCCAGAGAGAGCGGCTGGCCTTCAGCATTGGTCTCGGGAGTACTGCTGGCAGAACCAGCACCCGAAACAACCACGCGGCCGCGGCCGGCATAGGTAACCGCCGAACGGGCACCGAGGTGCTCGGGATCAAGTCCTGAGAGCTTATGTCCCCCACCGAAGAACTCGGTACGGATGAGCAACTCCATCATCGGATGTGTGAAGAGGAAGATCACGATCAGGTCGACAACTGTTGTCACGCCAAGGGTGAATGCGAAGCCCTGAACGCCGCCAACGGCCAAGATGTAAAGAACCACTGCGGCAACAAGGTTAACAGCATCCGAAACCAAAATGGTTCGCTTGGCACGATCCCAACCTTCATCGACAGCGGCGCTCAGCGGACGACCATCACGCACTTCATCTCGAATACGCTCGAAATACACGATGAAGGAGTCTGCAGTCACACCGACTGAAACGATCAAACCGGCGATACCCGCAAGCGACAGGCGGTATCCAACTGCCCACGACAATACCGTGATTACCAGGTAGGTCAAGCACCCCGCGACGACAAGGGAGCCAGCGGAGATGATTGCAAGGCCTCGGTACTGCCATATCATGTAGAGAACAACAAGGACCAGACCAACCAAGCCTGCCCAAAGGCCCTTCTCCAAGTGCTCGGAGCCAAGGGTTGCGGAAATCTGCTGCTCAGATTGGACCTCGAAGTTCAACGGGAGCGAACCGAAGCTCAGCTGGTTAGCAAGCGCAGCAGCACTCTTTGCAGTGAAGTTACCGGTAATCTGTGCGGTACCCGTGGGAATTTCAGCATTCATCGACGGCGCGGTGATGACCTGGCCATCCAGAACCACTGCGAAGTGATTCCGATCCGGCTTGCCGTAGTTCTTCCCGCTCTGGGTGTCATTGCGCAGATCGTAAAGACGCTTTGAAGCCTCGGCAAACTGCTTGGTTCCCTCAGCGTTGAAGGTCAGATCAACGCCCCACTCACCAGTGGAGTGCCCCTGAGAGTTCATGACCATTCCAGCAGTAGCTTTGGAGAGCTCCGAACCTGAAACGTCAACGGGACCCAGCAGGTACTTAATCTGTCCGTTTGAATCACATGCTGCATAGGGCTTATCGGCAGGGGCTTCTGTGCGGCCGCCGCGGGCGGTCGTGCAGTCAAGAGTGTACAGATCGTAAATAGCTTGCTCGGTTGCCCACTTCAGGTCTGAGTTGTTCTGAGGCTGTTCAGTGGGAGTATCCGAGAGCTGACCGTCTTTATTCTGATCAGCCAGTTCTTTTGCTCGTTCCTCATTAGAATCCTGAACGTCCTCTTTTCTACCAGAACGACCATTCAAAACCTCAGCTACTTCTCCGACTTCCTCCACTAACTTCATAAAGAGACCTTCCTCAGTTCGAGACTACTGGTAATGTTCGAGTAATACTCTTCGAAAATCAAATTCAAACTACGTCAGCTTCACCTTGCCGTACTCCAGTACAGCCTGCGGCTAGCTTCCTAGTTTGCTCTTTGATTTTCATTGAGTATAACTAAACTAACTAACATAATAAAAGCGAACAAGACTACTTTTCTGACACTCAGAAGACTAGCTTGTTCGCTTTTTTCTCATTTATAAACTAAAATGTCTGATGATACATATTGTAAAATACAAAATATCTGATTTCTATACTTCCTTAACAAAAACCAATTCCTGTGGCTGTGACAAATCTTCTCGGTAGTTAAATCCTGCAAAGCTTAAGCGACGAGCTTCCTCAACCGTCTGTACTTGATTTTCTATCAGGGCTGTCAGGAAGGCACCACGCGCTTTCTTG
>CALHID010000344.1 GCA_938030835.1 uncultured Actinomyces sp.
AACCGCCACCCTTGCCCTTGGACTTGGGGAGCAGATTCGTGGCAACGACGCCGCCACCAAGGAGAAGAAGTACCGCAGTTCCAAGGAACTCAGACCAGAAGACCTGTGCTGTTGTCACCGGAAGTTACGTGTCAACGGCTGGGAGAATTGTTGCGAGCATATTTCCCTAACTTTCTCCGTCGCGTCTTCGCGACGGGGCCATCGGCGGGGTTTCACCGCCATGCAAGTACCACCAGCCCACCCTCATTCGAAGATGCGTTGTGGATCACGTTTAGTATCTCATTTGTTGCCCTTCACCCCAAATGGATGAACGTTTGTTCATGTATTTGGGTCAACCTGTGGACACGTACATCATTTGGAGGCCACTTCGCCTATAGACAAATTGGTGACTAAACAGCTACAAGCGCGTGCTTATGGATGGCATACTAGGAAATGTGACAATACGTGATGAGCAGGCCCACGAAGCGGCCTCGATGTATTACCTGCAGGGGCAGACGATGGAGACCATCGCCCGCCACCTCGGTGTTTCACGTTCGTCTGTTTCACGCCTACTGACCTACGCTCGAAACTCCGGTCTGGTGCGCATCTCCGTTGCTGCGACCCCAGGAAACCGCGGTTCACTCTCGGGCCAAATTAACGAAATATTTGGAATTCGAACATCAGTCGTTCCCGTTCATGACATTCACACGGAAGTGAATCGGCTGCACAATGTTGCACGAGTAGCCGCTGAACGCCTTGTGGATATGCTCAAGCCCGGAGACACTCTTGGAATTGCATGGGGTAACACGACCTCTGAGGTCACCCGATGCCTCCCCCGAGTGAATCTCCCAGGTTCAACAGTGGTTCAGCTCAATGGCGCTGCAACCGCAACAGAATCGGGTGTTCCCTACGCGGATGCGATTATTTCTCGCGCAGCTACTGCTTTGGGTGCCCGAATGGTTCACTTCCCCGTCCCTGCTTTCTTTGACTTCGCAGAAACAAAGGAAGCACTGTGGCGTGAACGTTCGGTTACCTCGGTGCTTGCGACGATTGATTCGGCGAATGTCGCGCTCTTTGGAATCGGCTCGCTTTCTGCTCGACTCCCATCGCGCGTCTATTCGGGAGGATTCTTGGATCCCGATGAAATTGCGCATGCACAAGAAGACGGCGTTGTTGGAGATGTCTGCACGGTCCTTCTGCGTGAAGATGGATCGACGGATATGGATCTGAACAAACGCGCATCTGGGCCAAGCCCGGCAACGCTGAGGAAGATTCCCCGTCGTTTGGCCGTGGTGGCAGGCGCGTCGAAAGCACTACCGCTACTGGGAGCACTCCACGCCGGTGTCATCACCGATCTTGTTTTGGATGATGGCGCTGCGCGTGAGCTCCTGGATTTGGTTCGCCACCGCGCCCACGCCTAAGCCGCCCGTGACGCTTTATCGCTGCGTTTCCAGGTAGTATCCACCAGCGCTTAGGTGCACTCTTTACATACAAAGGCGGCCGGCCTCGTCAATTGACGAAAACCGGCCGCCTTTACGTACTCAGCCCAGGCGCTTCACCAAGGGGAAGGGGATCGTTTCACGGATTCCCTGTCCGGTCAGCACCATCAGCAGGCGGTCAATTCCCATGCCCATACCACCGCAGGGCGGGAAGCCCTGTTCCATAGCAATAAGGAAGTCCTCGTCCAGAACCATGGCTTCGGGATCACCATTGGCAGCTGCCAGAGCCTGCGCTTCAAAACGCTGACGTTGGACAACGGGATCGGCGAGCTCGGAGTATGCCGTTGCGGTCTCAAAACCACGAACATACAGGTCCCACTTCTCAGTCAGGCCCGGACGCGAACGGTGGTAACGGGTCAGCGGAGAAGTGTCCTCGGGGAAGTCGTAGACGAAGGTCGGCGCCCACAGCTTCGAGGCAACGAGCTCTTCGAAGATATCCTCGACGATCTTTCCGTTGACTG
>CALHID010000345.1 GCA_938030835.1 uncultured Actinomyces sp.
GCCAAGAAAGACGTGCTGAAATCTCCCCAGATTGACGACGTTTGTAACAAGCATGCAGCGCGGCACCTCAATAAATGCCCTTCACAATCAGGTTTCCCCAGGATGCATCGGCTCTTCGAGTTTTCCACAGGCAATTGCACACTACTTGCACCAGTTGACATGAAATAAGACAGTCAGATCATCACGTGAAATCCAACCGTGGGAGCACATCATGACTGACAACGAACGACCGTCACTTCGGGCCATCCGAGAATGTCTCATCACCCCAAGGGAAGACCCGAATCGGATGCGTATCAGCCGAGCAGTCCACAAAGGAACGCTCATCAGGATCGCGCGAGGCATCTACCTCCCCGCTTCGACTCTTGAAGGCCACCCACTTTGGCTCCAAAAGACAATCATTCGCGGGTCACGCATCTGTGCCCTGACCATGCGAAGGCGCGATTATGTTCTGGCTGGCGAATGTGCGGGATGGATCCTAGGCCTCCCCGTTGATACCGACAGAGGGCCGGTTACCGCCTATGCCCCAATCAATCGCGGAGAACGGAAACTCTCTTTCGACGCGGTTCGCATCGGTTCCAAGCTGATTATGCCGGCGGGACAAGCCTCAATCATCCGAACATCTCTCCCCGCACACCAGATTGCAGACGGCTTCGCTATCCCTTTTGCTCCGCGCATCCTGGTCGACTGCGCGCGACTCGCTGCAGAGGAGCAGGCCTTCACGCTGACGTGCGCTGGCATGGCTCGCTTGGCAAGCTACTCACGCTTCGACCAGCTCGCTTCCCGCGAACGAGCCGAACAGGCACGCCATGATCTTCTCCAAGAACTCGATTCACTCCCCCGCTCGAGCCGCGGTAGGAGCCAGGCTCGATGGGTTATTTCCAACGCAGATGCCGGATGTGAGTCCCCCGGAGAATCTCGAGTTCTCCACGCGTTGGTCCTGGCTGGAATCAAGGGGATCACCACTCAGGAGGAAGTCCGCTGCAACGGGCACACCTTCTTCATCGACATCGCAATCCCCGGTCTGAAAATCGCCATCGAGTTCGATGGACGCATCAAGTATGGAGACAGTGTTCAAGAAGTACACGACAACATCGAGGCTGAACAACGCCGGGCTCGCCTCCTCCAACGCGCCGGGTGGCGCATCATCCGTATTCGCTGGTCCGATCTGCAACGTATCGACGAGGTTGTCGCGCAGGTTCTCGTTGCTATGCGACAGCGTGCCGGCCACTGAGCACCACTTCAACGCACCCGCCGCACGGACTTGTCGGAGGGCCTTGACGAACGCGCACACAGGTATTAAGTTTTACCCCACAACAAATAAATTGTGACGACGCAAACACAGTGGGCAACGACCGCGCGACCAAACAAGCGGGACCGGCACACGCACCAAGATCCACCGCCACACAACGATACGCAGCGCCACCGACGACGCGGCACCATCCCCCTCCAACTGAACACCGACGTT
>CALHID010000346.1 GCA_938030835.1 uncultured Actinomyces sp.
TAGGGGCAAGCAGAGAGGAAGCTAGGGAAGCCAGAGCGCGCAAACGCCCCTCGGCCTCGCCACCCGATTTCTGCGAGCGCTCACGAAGGATCGGCGCATCAGGTGCGAGCGCGCGAATCCATGCCCAAGTCCCCGCATAGGGACGCGACAGCGCATCAACCAGACCATCGCAGACGAAATTCCCGTCGTGGACGTCCTCGCCAAAATCGCCACCATAGGCAAGAGCTCGCCGCCCATCAGGAAGAGTGCGCCACAGTGCATGGTCACGCCACTCCCACACGAAGCCTCCCGCATGACGCGGATGGGTCATTTGCTGGGCGTAAGCAGCAGCCCCGCCGGGGCCGGTTCCCATCGCGTGGAGATACTCGCACATGATGTAGGGAGCGCTGCGAATACGTTCCTTCGCAGCATCATCCACAGCTGCGCTCGGGTGGCTTGGGACAGCAACAGGAGCATGCAGATCCGTGTCATCAAGCACCGCGGCGACTTCTTCAAGCGTCGGATACATTCGCGAGTAGATATCGACATACTCCATGGCGTGGTCGCCTTCGTAGTGGACGATCCCTCGCCCATTGGTGCGTTCATGGAGCCAATGCGCAGATGCCGCCAGGTTGCGACCTGTTCCAGATTCGTTCCCCAGGCTCCAGCAGAAAATGCTGGCATGGTTCTTGTCGCGCTCAAAAGCGCGTTCAGTGCGGTCAAGGTAGGAGGCTTCCCAGCGCGGATCGTCGGTAGGGTTATCGATCCAGGTACGGTTCCCCTCAAAACCGTGGGTTTCAATATCCCCCTCGAGCATGACCCACAGGCCAATTTCATCGGCCAGATCAAGAAGGCGCGGGTGAGGCGGGTAATGGGAGGTTCGGATCGCGTTGATTCCCATCGACTTCATGAGTTCAAGGTCGGCGCGCGCGAATTCTTCGCTAAATACTCGCCCCTCATCAGCACGGATTTCATGGCGATTAACACCATTCAGCTTCAGTGGCTGTCCATTGGCACGCAGCACGCCATCAACAATTTCGATCCTTCGGAAACCGAGGCGCAGGTGACGCACTTCCGTCAGGCGGCCTCCCTCCCCCACCGCTTGCACGCGCGCGGCGTAAAGTTTCGGGGATTGCGGGCTCCAGGGCTGAACAGTTCCGAGGCCGATGTTTTCGCTCCTGTAACGGCCATCCTCCCCTCGCGTGAGCGTCAGCACTGAGGTACCGAGGCCCTCGATGTCCAGATTCACACCAAGCGTTTCACTCTGCGCCCCGCGCACTCTCAGCTCAAGGGCCACAAATCCTTGCCCGGCCTCGTAATCGGTATCGATCCACAGGTCCTCAATGGAGAAGTCGGGAAGGTATCGCAGTGAAACTGAGCGGAAAACTCCGGGAAGCCACCACTGATCCTGATCCTCAAGATAGGACCCCGCACTGAACTGGTGGACGCGAAGAGTCACCGTATTTTCACCGGGGACAAGTGCCTGGGTGATGTCGAATTCATGCGCAAGGCGTGAACCCCGGGCCATTCCGATCCATTGGCCGTTGACCCAAACAATGATCTGGGATTCAACGCCCTCGAAGCGTAGGCGAACCTGCCCTCCCGAAGTAAGCCAGGATTCTGGACACGTGAAACGCCGCGAATAGTCGCCGACAGGATTTTCTTCCGGAGGAAAGGGTGGATCGACGGGGAATGGGAAATCAACGTTGGTGTAGGCGGGAGCACCCCAGCGACCTTCTCCCCTCAAGACCCAATGACTGGGCACGTCAATAGTCTCTGTCTCAGGAACAAAGGGCTGCTCGAAGGCCAACTCGGGGTTGGCATCGGGGTTTGGATCACTGCGGTGATAGTCGAAAAACCACGTTCCATCCAGACTCAACTCACCCGGGTCATCAGCAAAATATGCACGTGGTGAGGCAAGTTTCCCTGTTCTCGGTGCATATGAGGGCGTAGTCTTCATCATGAGCCTTTCAGGTAAGTCAACATCGACGCCTTGTAGCACACCTAGACTAACACGTTATAGTTGTTGCATTCACGCAGATTCGGTGGACTCAGCACCAGGGAGATGAAATGGATCGAGCCACACGGGCAGACGTCGCTCGCGCAGCGGGCGTCGCTCCCTCAACCGTATCGCTCGTGCTCAATGGTCGCGGACCCGAAGTCAAGATTGCACCCGCGACGATCCAGCGTGTCCAAGATGCCGCGCGCACTCTCAACTACATTCCCAACGCTGCCGCACGCTCGCTTCGACGTGGAAGTTCACGACTCATCGCACTTTTGATGGCTGAACTCCCCGACAACCCCTTCGTTCCCGTGGTCCACACCGTTTTAACAACGGCGATGATTGAGATTCAACGACGTGGATACCTACTGCTTCCACTGTTCCAATCTAGTGCGGACCCTTCTGACGCAGAGACGATCCGCGCCGTTCTTGGAGACACCCAATTAGCGGGTGTTATTCGCGAAACCACCTCGGCGGAGAGCTTCGCCTCTACTCTTTTAGGGAATCTGGGGATTCCCGTCGTTGCTATGTCGATGATTAACACCGACGACCGCCAAGGTGCACACGCTCTTGTCAGAATTGACGAATGCGCGGGAGTCCAGGAAATCCTCGACCACAGCGCGCAGACATCAGGGAAACAACACGCAGTATTCCTTGCCGGGCCAAATACGAATCACTCCCGACAACAACCGCTCGAAGCCACATTTGGGAAGCGGTTCGCCATGCTGGCACTTCCGGACTGGGACGCGTCAACCGCCTATCAAGCAGCTTTACGCTTACTCTCGGAGAACAGCGAAATCGGCCTTGTTGCTCTTGCCGATGACTCCCAAGCTCCCGGCGTATTCAAGGCAGCAGCAGAACTCGACCTGCGTGTCCCCCAGGACCTTTCGATCCTTGGATTCGGAAACCAAGATCCCGTGAATAGCTCAGAGCTGGGACTCACTACCGTAGAGTGGCCACTCCACGAAATGACTTCTCAAGCAGTAGACGCGATCATCAGGGCTGTTGAGAAACCTCGCGGAAAAGCCAAGCCACAGACCATCACCATTCCAACTCGCGCGGTATGGAGACAATCTGTGGCTCGTAGAGGCTAAAGGAGCCGAGGCCGCGGAGCCTTCAGCGGTTTCAGAGCGCCAAGTTTTCCTTCACGACATCAGCCAAGCGCGAAGCCACGCCATCGGCCTGGGACTGCGTTGCGGCCTCGACCATGACACGGACCAAAGGTTCGGTACCGGAGGGACGAAGCAGGACGCGACCCGTATTGCCCAGCACGGCCTCGGCAGCGGCAACTGCTTCCTGAACGGCCGGGTCGGTGTTCGCGCGCGAACGATCCACTCCCCCAACGTTGATCAGCGTCTGAGGAAGGCGCTTGATGAAGCTTGTGAGGTCGGCCAGATCTCGACCCGATTCCTTCACCATGCGTGCCAACAGCAACGAGGAGAGGATGCCGTCGCCAGTAGTTGCGTACTTCTTCGCGATGATGTGTCCGGATTGTTCTCCACCCAGCGAGTACCCACCTTCGAGCATGGCTTCTAGGACATAACGGTCACCGACTCCGGTCTGGACCGTCTTGATCCCTGCCTCTTGCATGGCAAGAATCAAGCCAAGATTCGACATGACAGTGACAACCAAGGTGTCCTTGGCAAGCTGGCCCTCATCACGCATGTGCACAGCCAGTGCGCCCATGATCTTGTCGCCGTCAACAATGTTGCCATCGCGGTCCACTGCCAAGCAGCGGTCGGCATCACCATCGTAGGCAACACCGAAGTCAGCTTCGGAAGCAACGGTCAGGGCCTGAAGCTGCTCGGGGTGGGTTGAACCGGCCTTGTCGTTAATGTTGCGACCATCGGGAGCCGCGTTAATAACAACTGCATCTGCACCCGCCTGGCGGAAAGCTTCAGGAGCAAGGAAAGACGCACCGCCATTTGCACAGTCAACCGCAATTCGGAGGCCATGAAGGTCGGTACCCAAGGAGGTCATCAAGTGCTCGATGTAGGACTTTTCCGCCCAGTCATCGTCATATTCGACCTCACCGACAGCAGCGCCGGTCGGACGATCCCACGAAGTGTTCAGAAGCTCTTGAATCTGATCTTCAACTTGGTCGGGAAGCTTGTAGCCGCCGTGAGCAAAGAATTTAATGCCATTGTCGGGCATGGGGTTGTGCGAGGCGGAAATCATGACGCCCAGGTCAACTGAGGATGAGGCCGTCAGATGCGCAACGGTCGGAGTGGTCACAACGCCAACGCGGACAACGTCCATTCCCGCGCTCGCCAAACCCGCCGCCAGTGCATGGTCCAGGAACTCGCCGGAGATACGCGTATCGCGGCCAATGATCGCCTTTGGCTTATGTCCCGAGGCCGGGCGTCCCTGAATCGTCAGGCGCGCTGCCGCTTCACCCAGTTCCAAGGCAAGTGGCGCAGTCAAGTCGACATTTGCAAGTCCACGCACGCCATCTGTTCCGAACAACCTGGCCATCGGGGTACCTCCCGCTCGAAAATTAATCCACCGCTATTCTAGCTGCTCGCTCTTCACTCAATCGATTGACCAGCAAACAACATTGCAGGAAATCGGGCAGAGAACTAGGCATTCTGGAAATAAAAGGTGTGGCCCCAATCTTCCGATTGGGGCCACACCTTGAAGTAAAGGCGAAGATCAGCGCTTCGAGAACTGCGAAGCCTTGCGTGCCTTCTTGAGGCCTGCCTTCTTACGCTCAACAGCGCGGGCATCGCGGGTCAGGAAGCCAGCCTTCTTCAGTGCGGGACGGTTCGCGTCACGATCGATCTCGTTCAGTGCACGCGAAATGCCCAGGCGCAGCGCACCGGCCTGGCCGGAGATGCCGCCGCCATTGATACGAGCGATCACGTCGAAGCGACCGTCGATATCAAGCAGAGTGAAGGGGGACTTCACGAGCTGCTGGTGCAGCTTGTTCGGGAAGTAATCTTCAAGAGTGCGTCCGTTAATGGTCCACTGGCCGTTGCCGGGAACCAGGCGAACACGGGCGACGGCTTCCTTACGGCGGCCAAGGCCCGCGCCGGGCGCGGTGATGGACTGACCAGCACCAGCAGGCGCTGACTCAGTCTCTGTGGTGTAGGAGCTGGGGACGACTTCCTCATCCAGCTCAAGAATCTCGGTGGTCTCAGCCACAGTTCTCCTCAGTGCAGTTCGTTGGGCTCAGAAGCGCGACGCGCTCACTGGGCGACCTGGGTGATTTCGTAGGGAATCGGCTGCTGGCCGATGTGCGGGTGCTCAGCTCCGGCGTAAACGTGCAGCTTCTTGAACTGCGCGCGGCCGAGGCTGGTGTGAGGAAGCATGCCGCGGACTGCCTTCTCGACTGCGCGTTCAGGACGCTCAGCCATGAGATCGCGATAGCGTGTTGCACTCAGACCACCGGGGCGACCGGAGTGGCGGTAGGCCATCTTCTGGTCAAGCTTCTTACCGGTGAGGGCAACCTTGTCCGCATTAATGATGATGACGTAATCGCCCATATCGAGGTGAGGGGCAAACGTCGGCTTGTGCTTCCCACGAAGGATAGCGGCAACTTGAGCCGCCAGGCGACCGAGGACGACGTCAGTGGCGTCGATGACGTACCACTGCTTGTCGGCATCCGCCGGCTTAGGTGAATAGGTGCGCACGGGCGTAACCTTCAATTCTTTCTGTCATGGGGCCTAGCATCGAGTGTTCGACGCACCGGCCCGCTATGAAACGGTTCCGCGAGGCATCAGCCGAATTTCTTCTCCGGCGAGTGGGAAGGCACCAGAGGTCCAGCTGACACACAGCACCTGTTAGTTTATGCGCCAAAAGGCAGCGGGGTCAAAGCACAGACCAGAGTGTGGCTTATTCCTCATATCGTTTCTGAATCAACCAGCGCAGCAATTGCCACCCATGGCCCATTCTTCAGGGCTCCCATCAAAGGCAAAGCCACGCATACGGCGTGCCCGGTGGACCTGATCGCTCCACTCGGCCTCGTCGGGATAACTCACGGATTCCAGGGTCAGCCCATGCGCTGGGGCAATCGGTGCCGCCTCTTGGCGCGAGGCCTTCTCAAGCAGCTGCGCGGGCCAGCTTTCCTCACGCGCTCCCCTACCCACCTCAATTAAAGCGCCGACAAGGGAACGAACCATGGAATGGCAGAAGGCATCAGCGCGCACATGGCACTCGAGGACCCCGGTCCCCCCGGCCTCGGGAACAATACGCAACTCACGCAGTTCACGGATTGTCGTTGCCCCCTCGCGCGGCCGGCAGAAGGCAAGGAATTCATGCTCGCCCAGAAGAGGCTGGGCCGCTCGGTTCATTGCCTCGATGTCGAGGGGCTGGGCAACCTCGTACACATCCCAACGTCGCGCCAGAGGCAGTTGCCCCTCGGGGACGAGGCGATAGGTGTAGGAACGCTCGAGCGCTGCGAAACGCGCGTCGAAGTCTCCGGATACCACGCTTACTTCCGAGAGACGGGCATCAGCAGTCCCCCGGGGCACTTTGATACCGGTCCTCGCCATGTGCTCGATATATTCACGACCAAGAAGTGAGTTCACGCGTCGCAACAGTGCGCGACAGCACGCCTGGTTGAGTTCTTCTTCGTCTTCGGGGCGGTCGGATTCGCGTATCAAGGACTGGAAGGCATCAGAAGCGCAATCAAAATGGGCAACTTGATGACGTGCATGAACTCCGGCATCAGTTCGTCCCGCAACAGTCAGCATTACAGGACGGCGCAAAATTGTCGACAGCGCCTGGTTGAGAACCCCCTGAACAGTACGAAGGCCATCTTGCGCGGCCCAGCCGTGGAAGAACGTGCCGTCGTAGGCAAGATCCAGACGGATTCGTAGCTGGGAATTACTCAGAGCTCCCATGAGCGCACTCCTCCGATAATGCCGGCATCGTTGGGGACAATGATTACGTCCTCGCCAAGACGGTCGCGGTAGCTTGGCACAATTCGTTTTGAATTGCCACCGCCCAGATACAAACGATCCCACATGTACATGGGACGCAGACCATCCACGACTCGGCGAACGCGGCGAGACCAATGGACATCACCCAGGCGAAGGCGCTCATGCTCGCCGATATAGTCGTCATAGGTTAGGCCCCAACGAATCGGCCCCTGTGAGACCTCAACGTGTGGAGAAAGCTGGCCACCATCGAAGACCGCGTTTCCAAGCCCCGTGCCCAGCGTGATGATCATTTCCAGACCGCGTCCAGTGATCACACCGGCTCCGGCAACTTCGGCATCATTGAGAACCTTGGTCGGAATGCCAAGAGCACTCTCAACCGCCTGCCCCATATCAAAGTGATCCCACTTCTCAACAAGCTCGGGAAGAACACGTGATCGCGGCCCGTCCTTCGTGATGTAGTGCGGGGTTGCAATAACAACACCATGACGAATCATTCCCGGCATTCCAACGGTCACGCGATGAGCTTCTGGAAGCTGAGCGGCAAGGTCGATGATCGTCTGAACCAACAATTCAGGAGGAAGCGGGTAGGGAGTAGGCGTCCGTTTAGGCGGAGCAACCATTGTTCCCTGACCATCAAGGACGGAAGCTTTAATTCCGCCACCGCCGCAATCCACTGCCAGTGTCATCTCGCGAGTCATAGGTACAGGCTACAGCCACCTGTGGCTTTCATCCTGAAAAGACAAGAAATATGAAGGCTAGGATCGGCACGACAAAGGGGCCGGTACCACGGGTGGTACCGGCCCCTTTAAAGTCGCTTACGCGAAAGAGATCACTTCTCTTCTTCGACCTGCTCAGCGGCGTCAGCCTCTTCGCCGGCCTCGGCTGCGATTTCCTCAGCCTCGTTAGCCTTGGCGAGATCGCCCTCTTCGCGAGCCTCTTCGGCGCGCTCGGAAGCGGCCTCTGCAGCTTCCTCAGCCTCTGCTGCAACCTCGGCTGCAGCAGCCTTTTCGGCGGTCTTCTCAGCAGACTTCACGACTGCCTTCTTCTCGACGGCCTCCATGCAGAACTCAATCTGCATCAGAGGAGCGTTGTCGCCCTTGCGGTTACCCACGCGGGTGAGGCGGGTGTAGCCGCCCTGACGCTCGGGATCAAGCGCGGGAGCGATGACGTCGAAAAGGGTGTACAGGGCGTTCTTGTCGGTGATGACGCGAGCCACGGTACGGCGAGCGTGCATGTCGCCACGCTTTGCCTTGGTCACGAGCTTCTCAACGAAGGGGCGCAGTGCCTTAGCCTTGGCCTCGGTCGTGGTGAGCGAGCGGTGTTCAATGAGCTGAGTCGCAAGGTTCTTGAGGATCAGCTTCTGGTGTGCCGGGCTTCCGCCCAGACGAGCACCCTTCTTGGGGGTGGGCATTTTGTCTCCTAGGAATTTATGCGTCCATCGGACGCAGCATGTCAGATGGACTGATCGTCGCTGAAGTGGATGGAACCGGATTCGCTGGCCTCACCGGAGGGCAGGACAGAATCCTTCAGGGTCATCCCAAGGGTTGCAAGAGCTTCCTTGATTTCTTCAATCGACTTCGTACCGAAGTTGCGAATGTCAAGCAGATCCGCCTCGGAGTGAGCCACGAGCTCGCCAACAGTGAGGATTCCGCGACGACGCAGTGCGTTGTAGGAACGCGACTGCAGACCGAGGTTCTCAATGGGCAGCGCGAGGTCGGCAGCGAGGGTGGCATCCGTGGTCGAGGGACCGACTTCAATGCCTTCGGCTTCCTCGTTCAGTTCACGCATCAAACCAAAGAGCTCAACCAAGGTCTTGCCAGCGGAGGCAACGGCGTCACGAGGGGTGATTGCCGGCTTGGTCTCAACATCGATGATCAGGCGATCGAAGTCGGTGCGCTGCTCAACACGAGTTGCCTCGACCTTGTAGGTCACCTTGACAACGGGAGAGTAGATCGAATCGATCGGGATGCGGGAAATTTCAGCCTGGGGATCCTTGTTCTGAGCAGCCGACACGTAGCCGCGGCCACGCTCGACGGTCAGCTCGATCTCAAGCTTGCCCTTTTCATTAAGGGTCGCCAGATGCAGATCGGGGTTGTGAATCTCGACGCCGGCCGGAGGGGTGATATCCCCTGCGACGACCTCTCCCGGGCCCGCCTTACGCAGGTACATGACAACAGGCTCGTCGTTCTCGGAGGAGAGAACGATCTGCTTGATGTTCAGGATGATCTCGGCAACGTCTTCCTTCACGCCCTCGATCGTCCGGAACTCGTGAGGCACACCATCAATGCGGATGGAGGTCACGGCAGCGCCGGGGATCGACGAGAGCAGGGTTCGGCGCAGGGAGTTACCCAGCGTGTAGCCGAAACCGGGCTCAAGGGGCTCCAGGATGAAACGGGAGCGCAGTTCGCTGACCTTCTCTTCGGTCAGGATGGGTCGCTCTGCAATGAGCACGTCTTAGTCCTTTCTTCCCGGCGCCCGCCATATGACGCCGGATCGGGGTCCCGCATTGCGGGGAAAAGGTAAGGACGAGGCCACGTATTCTTGTGTGATCCCGCCCAGACGTGGGGGGTGGATTTCCGTGGGATCTCCACCCTCCGGGGCTCAGACGCGACGACGCTTCGGGGGACGAGCGCCGTTGAATGCCTGGGGCGTCACGTCCTGGATCGAGCCGACCTCCAGGCCAGCAGCCTGAAGCGAACGGATCGCGGTCTCACGGCCGGAGCCGGGACCCTTCACGAAGACGTCGACCTTCTTCATGCCGTGTTCCTGTGCGCGACGCGCGGCGGCCTCGGCAGCAAGCTGAGCAGCGAAGGGGGTCGACTTACGCGAACCCTTGAAGCCCACCTGGCCGGAGGAGGCCCAGGAGATCACCGCACCGGTAGGGTCGGTAATGGAAACGATAGTGTTGTTGAACGTCGACTTGATGTACGCGTGTCCGTGAGTGACGTTCTTTGAAATCCTGCGGCGCGGCTTGCGTCCCGCGCCGGAACGAGTGGTCTTTGCAGCCATGTGTTTCAGTTCCTTCGAAGTCGTGTGTTAAAAGTCCACGCTGGACTTAGCGGCCTTACTTGGCCTTCTTCTTACCTGCAACGGTGCGCTTGGGGCCCTTACGGGTACGCGCATTGGTCTTGGTGCGCTGACCGTGGACCGGCAGGCCACGACGGTGACGAAGTCCCTGGTAGGATCCGATCTCAATCTTGCGACGGATGTCTGCCTGGACCTCACGACGCAAATCGCCTTCCACCTTAAAGGTGTTCTCGATGTATTCGCGAAGCTTGACGAGGTCTTCCTCGGTGGCATCCTTCACGCGAAGATCGGGGCTCACGCCGGTGGCCTCGAGGGTCTCCTTGGCGCGGGTGCGTCCAACTCCATAAATGTACGTGAGCGCGATCTCCATACGCTTTTCGCGAGGGAGGTCGACGCCGGCAATACGTGCCATGTTTATGCTCCAAATTGTTCATCGGAGGTCGTCACCACTCCTCCCGGGTGAGCCACCCGGCCCCGGCCTCCGAACCGAGGGTCGCGCAAGCGCGTGTGGAATGATGCTGCCGGATTACTCCGGCGTTATCGCAGCGAGGGTTCAGCCCTGGCGCTGCTTGTGCCTGGGGTTGTCACAGATGACCATGACGTTGCCGTGGCGACGAATCACCTTGCACTTGTCACAGATCTTCTTGACACTCGGCTTGACCTTCATGGTTGTTACCTCCACTGCCCGTCGGGCAGTTTGTGTCGGGTCACTTGTAGCGGTAGACGATACGGCCTCGAGAGAGGTCGTAGGGGCTCAGCTCGACGACCACTCGGTCCTCGGGCAGAATGCGGATGTAGTGCTGACGCATCTTGCCGGCAATGTGGCCAAGCACGATGTGTCCATTGCTCAATTCCACGCGGAACATCGCATTCGGCAAGGCTTCGATAACCGTGCCTTCGATTTCGATGACGCCGTCCTTCTTCGCCATATCCTCCGTCTATCCTCTACTACTTTTTCGGATTCGAACGGCCTGAGACCGTTCGGGATTGTCCCTGAAAGCAGGCATACTGCCCCCAAAGACACGTCCAAGGGTCGAGCCTACGCTATTTTGGCCCTTCTTGGAAAGCTGGATGCGGTGTCTATCGCCTCACGCTTAATTCCTGCGAGCCTGTCAACATAGACACGCGCGAGAAGTTAGTCCAGTAGCACAGGAGTGACACCGAAGGGTGCGAGCCCCGCTACTCCCCCATCAACAGCACTCAAGATCGCAACACCGTCATCCAAAATTGCAATGGTGTGCTCCCATTGAGCAGCATCTGAGCCATCAACAGTGCGAACCGTCCAGTCGTCATTCTCGGTGACATTCTCAATGTCACCGCTTGTCAGCATCGGCTCGACAGCCAGAACCATTCCGGGACGCAACTTGGGCATCAGACCACGCACGCGATAGTTGAGGACTTCCGGATCCTGGTGCATTGCGGTGCCAATTCCGTGGCCGGTAAAGTCCTCGATAATCCCCGCTTCCCAGCCCAGGTCCTCCGCGCGCTCGGCAACGACGCGCTCAACGGCCTCGCCAACTGCGCTCACGCGCTTTCCGCGAGCAACCGAGGCAAGCGCCGCCCACAGCGCTTCACGTGTAACGAGGTCAAGCTCGCGCCTGCGCGCAACGCTCCCCTGCTTTGAAACTTCTCCCGCCAAGGCCGCGCCTGCTTCCCCCGCCTCGCCCTGAGGAGCGGAAGGGAGAGCGCTCCCCCAACGCTTTCCGACGCCCGGGCCCTGGTGACGACGAACCCATGAACGCGCGAACTCTTCATCAGAGGTGAATTCATCTCCGACGATCATCGAGAATGCCGCATCTCCGTGCCACTGTTGGCCGCTGCGCTCAAGCCATGCACCGCAGTCAAAGGTCACGATGTCACCGACTGCAAGCTTGCGCTTGCCGGGAATACCGTGAACGATCACGTCATTGGGGGAAATGCACACCGTTGCGGGATAGCCGTAGTAATTGAGGAAGTTCGAGCGCGCACCGCAACGACGGATCGCATCTGCGCTCACCTCGTCCAGTTCACCGGTTGTTACGCCGGGACGTGCCGCTTCTCGCAGGCTTCGGTGAATTTCCGCAACAACCAGCCCGGCTTCTCGCATCCACTTGATCTGATCAAGGGTCTTGTATTCAATGTGGGACATTGTGCTTCCTTTGGATGAAACTCCGGGGCGCGATGGCTTTCACCACCGCGCCCCGGTTCCGTATCAGCGCTGAGCAGCGCCAGGGTACGTGTTGCTTACTTGTTGAGACCGTCGAGAAGGGCGAAAATGCGCTCGCTCACTTCGTCGATCGAACCGCGTCCGTCAACAACCTGAAGCAGATCTTGATCGGCGTAGTAGGTTGCCATGGGTTCGGTCAGTTCGTGGTAGATCTCTAGGCGGTGACGAATGACGGGCTCAGTGTCATCGGAGCGGTTCTGCTCGGTTGCACGCTTGAGCATGCGAGCCACGACCTCATCTTCGTCTACCTGAATCTCCAGGACGACATCCAAGCTCACGCCGAGTTCGGCAAGCATGTCACGCAGAACGTGCGCCTGCTCGAGAGTGCGGGGGTATCCGTCAAGGAGGAAACCGTTAGCGGTATCCGGTGCGGAAAGGCGCACCTTCACCATGGGGTTCGTTACCGAATCAGGAACGAACTCTCCACGTTCCATGTATTCCTTGGCTCGTTTACCCAATTCCGTGCCTTCAGACATATTGGCGCGGAAGATCTCTCCGGTGGAGATAGCGGGAATGTTCAGGCGCTCGGCGATACGCGCGGCCTGAGTACCCTTACCAGCTCCGGGAGGGCCGAGGAGAACGATAGCGGTCATCGCAAGAATCCTTCGTAGTGATGCTGTTGAAGCTGAGTGTTGATTTCCTTCACCGTCTGCAGGCCGACACCGATGATGATGAGCAGCGTGGTGCCACCGAAG
>CALHID010000347.1 GCA_938030835.1 uncultured Actinomyces sp.
GGCAAGACACATCACGGATTCGATGGATTGTCACCGGGTCCATCGGCTTTCACCACGTCTTGCGCAGAATTGATGCAACGCAGGGTGTCTTGAACGATCTTGAATCCTTACCGCTTGGCCCACTAGCGCACATTGAAGCAGAAGAACTCGCCAAACGTCTCCTGCTAGGAATTAAGCAACCAACGATCGAAACCGTTGTCAACGAACTCATCGAGGTATCTGGAGGAATCCCTTTTCTACTCCATAAGATCGTTAAGACACTCGAAGAACGGTACGCGAATGTCATCAAACCACACGAGGTTCGCGAGTGTTTTGAGGATTTTATCGATGACCCTGATGAATTCAACTGGTTCGAGCACTACTTAACCAGGATGCCTCTCAACTACGGCACCCGAACATATATCGCTGATGAAGTTTTACGAAAGACGCTGTCGGAGGCCCACGAGTGGGTCCTTTCTAGCTCTCTCACACCAGACAACGATGCAGCCGATGTACTTGAGGACCTCATCAAGGATCACTACCTGGAGCGCCGAGGTCTCTCTGTGCGTTGGCGTTACCCCGCACTCCAATACATCTGGGCGCGCAAGAAGGGAGTGTGGGATCGCCGATGAACACCGTCTCAATTTCTCGTTTCACCCCGTCAACCATGTCCGCGGAGTTGCTTGAGCGCTTGTTTGTGGTGCGCAAGCCAATCCTTGAAGCGCTCATGAAGCGCGTGAAAGCGCTTGGGCGAACGCCGAGTCCTCATCATACGCTTCTCGTCGGCCCACGAGGAGCGGGCAAAACGCACCTTATTTCGTTGGTTTATCACCGCTGCAAGAGCCTTGGTAAAACCGGCGACGGCAAGCCTTTACGTATTGCGTGGCTACCCGAGGACCCATGGACGCTCGTGTCCTATGGACGGCTTCTCGCTGCGATTCTTGAGCGAGTTGTGCCTGATTTCGACAATCAGAAGATTGCTGAGCCCGAACTCGACGCGCACATTCGGCATACCAGTCGTGAAGACGGCCCGATTCTGGTCCTTGCAGAGAATCTTGACCAGATTCTTGAAGCTTTGGGAGACTCGGGCCAGCAGAAGCTCCGCAACCTGCTGCAGACCGAGCCAGATATCCTCGTCATCGCTACCACAACGCGTCTGGATCGCAGTCTCTCCGCTCACGCCGCCCCATTCTTCGGCTTCTTCGACACGATTCGTCTCGATCCGTTTTCTCCTGAAGAAGCGCGCGAGATGCTCACAACACTGGCGCGAGAAGCAAACAACAGCGAGCTTGCTAAACGTCTGTCGGACAATGAATCACTAGCACGGATACATACGATCGCGCATTTGGCTGGAGGGCAGCCTCGACTGTGGGCGTTGCTTGGCAGCGCACTCACGGTCGAGGATCTGCGCGACCTCACAACCTTGCTCCTGAACCGCTTCGACGACCTAACCCCCTATTATCAGGAACAGTTAGCGCGGCTGTCACCCATGCAACGCCTCATCGTTGCTGAACTCGCCACAGCCGACCGTCCCCTCCCCGTTAAAGATCTTGCGGAAAGAATCGGTTACGATCAGCGCAGCACCGCGAAGGCCGTTAGCGACTTAGCCAATCTCGGTTGGCTAAAATCTACCTCGACCATTTTTACTGCCCTCCTTGATCGTCGCCGTACGTACTATGACCTGGCTGAACCTCTGGCCCGGCTTGCGTTTCAAATCAAGGATTCGAGAGGTGAGCCTCTACCACTGATCATCGACTTCCTCACCAACTGGTTTGATGCGGAACAGCTTCAGACCTTCTCCGAGAACGACTACTGCATGGTGGCTTTATCGAGGATGGAACAGGATGAAGTCGGTAGCCTCGCACGCCGCCTGACAAGCCTGCCCACCTCACGAGTCAAATCTCTCGATCTCTTGGGACAGGTTGAGGATGCCCTCGCTGCGGTTGCTGCTGGCGATGCAGAGCCTGTCATGGCTCTGCCTAGTTCACTTCGCCAGGCTATCGAGCTACGAGCACAGGATGAGACTGGTCTGATTCCCGTACGTTTGACGCTTCTTAGCGATGCTTTGCGCGAGGTAGGAAATGTTCCACGCGATGCCACAAATGCAGCGTGGATTGCCCGCGCAGAACGCTTAGACATCGAAGCTCAGTCGCCAGAAAGCAGACTCATGCTGGTGCGTTGGTTTGCTGCATCTTGGCACTTTGACGATGCCGAGGCCGCGCTGAGTACAATCACCTCAGATC
>CALHID010000348.1 GCA_938030835.1 uncultured Actinomyces sp.
TGGATTCAAGTACAACCCGCCTCACGGCGGTCCCGCGGACTCCGATGCGACCTCGTGGATCGCTAAGCGCGCCAACGAAATCCTCGAAAAGGGTTGGCGCAGTGTTGATCGCGTGCTGGGTTCGGATCTGCTGGATCACCCCAGTATCCATCGCTTCGACTACTTGGCCTACTACGTTGATCAGCTTGACCAGGTCATCGATATCGATGCGATTCGCGAGGCCGGCGTGCGCATTGGCGCCGATCCGCTGGGCGGAGCATCGGTGGACTACTGGGGCGCAATTGCCGAGCGCTACGGCTTGGAATTGACCGTTGTGAACCCCAAGGTTGACCCCGCATGGTCCTTCATGACCCTGGACTGGGATGGCAAGATCCGCATGGATTGTTCCTCTCCCTATGCGATGGCTTCTCTTCGCGATGCGATGACTCCGGATGAGAACGGAAACACTCCCTACGACATTGCAACCGGAAATGACGCTGACTCGGACCGTCACGGAATCGTGACCCCCGACGGTTTGATGAATCCGAACCACTATTTGGCAGTTGCGATCGAATACCTCTTCACGCATCGCCCGAACTGGCCCGCAGAAGCTGGCGTCGGTAAGACTTTGGTGTCTTCGGCCCTCATCGACCGCGTTGCTGATTCGATTGGCCGAAAGCTCGTTGAGGTCCCCGTGGGCTTCAAGTACTTCGTTCCAGGTTTGGTCAGCGCTGAGCTTGGTTTCGGCGGTGAGGAAAGCGCAGGAGCCTCCTTCCTTCGTAAGGACGGCACCGTGTGGTCCACCGATAAGGACGGAATCATCTTGGCCCTTCTGGCCTCTGAGATTCTGGCCGTCACCGGCAAGACGCCCTCGCAGCTGCACGAAGAACAGGTCGAACGCTTCGGGGCCTCGGCCTATGCGCGAATCGATGCGCCCGCGAACCGTGAAGAAAAGGCAAAGCTTGCCGCTTTGTCTCCCGAGGATGTTTCCGCAACCGAACTGGCCGGTGACCCCATCACCGCAAAGCTCGTGCGCGCTCCGGGTAATGATGCAGCAATCGGTGGCCTGAAGGTCACAACCGATGTTGCGTGGTTCGCTGCCCGTCCTTCGGGCACCGAGGATGTCTACAAGATCTATGCCGAGTCCTTCCGTGGGGCCGAGCACCTTGCTCAGGTTCAGGAAGCGGCGAAGCAATTGGTGAGCGAGGCCTTGAAGGGCTGAGTTCGCGTTCATAACCTTTGTGAGGGGTGCGGGGTCGTGTGACGGCCCCGCACCCCCACTGTTATTCACCTTCTGGGTGAATTGCTTTGGTGGAAAAAAAGCCTCCTGACCGGTACCTTTAAGGGAGCGTAATTAAAGCAGGAGAGGTCCGGTAAAAATGGCGGAGAAAACGCGCGAAGGTGCGGATAGCTCAACCGCTGCACGTCCTCCTTTTCCGTGGCCTCGGATGATCCTGCTCATGGGTGCAGCAGCCGCTCTTCTTGCGGGACTTGACGCAGCTCTTGTTCGCTTGGGTGCTCTTGCTCCCGTGAACTCCACTGATTTGGGCGCAATCCACGGAATCCTCATGGTCTACGGCTTCCTAGGAACAGCGATCTGTTTAGAACGGGCAGTAGCAATTAATTCCCGCTGGGCGTACCTTTCCCCGGCCGCCTCGGCGCTCGCGGGAATTGCGGCCATCGTCATCTCGCAAAGCCCCGCGGTCGCCAATTTCATTGCCACATTGCCACTTCCTGCCTACCTGAGCCGCATCCTTCCCGGATATCAATCCCAGCGAATGCTTCCGGCAGTCCTGTGGACAATCTCCATGATCACCCTGGTCATGATCTACCGGCATGTGTGGAAAAAGCGTCAAGCTTCGTACGCGGTCCTCATCCAATTGATCGGTGCATGTGTCGGCTTGTGCGGGATTCTTTTGTGGATGCGAGGCCTGGAAGTCGCCCTCATCATGCCGTGGTGGCTCTTCTTCTTGCTTCTCACAATCGTTGGTGAGCGCTTGGAATTGGCGCGCCTTGCCTTCAACGAGACGACCGAGAAGCGAATTTTGGTCTGGGTCGGAGCTCTGCTTATTTCCTTGGCGCTGACGCTGATTGTTCCCCTTGTCGCCTACCCGCTTTTAGGAATCTCACTTGCGGCACTTGCAATCGATATGGGGTATCACGACGTCGCTCGTAAAACCATCAATATCCCGGGAATTCCGCGTCTTTCTGCGGTTGCAATGCTCGCCGGATACGGGTGGGCGATGCTCCCGGCCGCTCTGTGGATTACCGCACCCCCGACCTTTTCCGGCTACGGCTACGATGCGATTGTTCATGCCCTAACGGTTGGCTTCGCAGTCTCCATGGTCATTGCGCACGCACCGGTTATTATCCCCTCGGTGATTCGTCGCGAGGTTCCCTACCACTTCTCGATGTGGGTCCCTCTGGTTCTTTTCCACCTCAGCTTGCTGATTCGTTTCCTGTCTGGCGCGCGCGAGGCCGCACTTCCCTGGCGTTTTGGTGGAGCGCTGGGAGTGTGTGCGTTCCTTCTCTTCGTCGTCACGACTGCGAGCGTGACAATTGTGAACACGCGACGTGGACGGAGCGCTCATGCCTGAGATTTCTTCTCCCAAGGCGGGACTGAGTATCGGTGCGGGACCGGCAGGTGCTCCCACCGGCGCCCCGGGGTCCGGACGCCCCTCCCGAATGCGTATCGATCGCTTGGGAACCACGTGGATGATCATCGCGGTTCTCATGGCAGTGGTAACCCTCTTCCCTCACCGCCACATGCCGCAGCCTCTGTGGACCATGATCCACTTGGTGACATTAGGCGTCTTAAGCAATGGAATTTTCCAGTGGTCATGGTTCTTTGCCCGCTCCCTTGCGCGTCTGGCAGCCGATGATCGCAGAGCCCACTTGGACAACCTGCGTCGGATATTGGGCTTCAATGCATGTTTCGCTTTGCTTTTCATTTCAATGTGGCTTGGCTGGTTCATCGGAACTGTCCTTGCAGCAACGGGCATTGCTGCAATTGCTGCTTGGCATGGGGCCGCGATGCTGTCGGTTCTTCGCGAGCGTTTGGCCTCACGCTTTGTCATTGTCGTGCGCTACTACGTGTGCTCGGCCTCGTTCTTCGTTCTTGCCGCGCTGCTGGCTTCCTTTGTCAGCGCAACGATGTTCTCCCCCTCCATTCCCGAGGCCGTGGTCGCGATGCGCGATCGCCTGACGCTCGCTCACGCGCTCAGCGGCGTCGCGGGATGGGTTGGACTCACAATTGGTGGAACG
>CALHID010000349.1 GCA_938030835.1 uncultured Actinomyces sp.
ATCAGCCTCCAAACAGCATCACCGCTACACGAAAATTGCTTACACCCTATGACACTGCCGAATCTCCATTCGTATATCAATATCAAGAGCTGGCTTTGCTCTGCATCCGGGACTCGTACCTTATGAAAGCCTTCGTCATTTCGGCGATCAAAGTGGCTTCTTCGCATGTAATTGAAGGAGGCAAAGGGCTTCCGTGTGCCGCTAGTGGCTCGGTGTTTCTTCTCTTGTAGATTTCAAGCATCCAGTCGATAACCGGTTCTGGAAGGGTAGTTTTATTCTTGTAACCTTTAAAATAGGATCCGAATGATTGATTGTAGATCTTTGATGAGCCGTATATTTCTTTGGAAACATACTCAATGGCCATAGCGCTATAGAATAGTACGGCCGCATAATCTTCGTCATTGAGGTGGCTGTCCATTCTGCTCAAAATTGTGCGCAAGTTTGGACTTGCATCGTTATCTAAGGCAGACTTGTCAGTCATTGGGAGGATGGATATGGAAGCGCGACCAGTGGTGTCCAACTCGATAGCCACACTTGAATTTACTTCTTTCAATATGATATTGGCATCATTGATGTCAATGTATTCATATTCGACTACACTTGCTAGAAACTCGATGAACTGAATGGGGTTTAGGCGACGGATGCAGATCATGAATTCACTCTCCAGTCGCGCAACGTCTTCTGTAAAGTAATCACCGAGTTGGTCAGGGTCTAGGTCAAACAATTTCCTTTCGCTGAGGTTGTTGGCTAGGTTTACTATTCGCTGCAAGTAAGGGATTCTAGTGCGGGGGTTGACATGAGGTGGGCAGTATCTGTCGAGCAGTCTAGTTAACTGAACTTTTGCTGATAATGGGATCCATTCATATTTGAGAGAAATGGCATCATCTTTTGATAGGTAAATGGTCATCATGGCGGTAGTTCCTAATCTAGGAGTGGAATCTAGGCTCTAGGTTCTAGTGGTGGTTGGGGGGATCATTGGGTAGTGTGAGGTTTGGCAGGTCGTACTCGTGGTATCGCTCTGCTGTATCGTCAATACGTAGTGCTTCCATGTGCCCGGCCCTGAATTAGTACTTTCCTATCCTTCTTGAAGTGGAATTGTTCCAAGTGATGATTCGCTATCGTCATTGCTTACTTTGTGAAAAATAGTTTGTAATGGCTTAATTGTTGGGTTTTGCGAGCTAATGTCAAATAGGCAAGCAACGAGTTCGTTCTCGGTTGATCGTGTTGTGAGTATGTTGCTAATCGGAATGTTGGCGCGGAAGTGGTGGCCCGTGTTGGTATGCCATTTTCCCATTGAGGCCCAGCTTGCGATAGGTAAGCACTTGGCGGGAGGAAAAGGTGTTGCGCGTTGCAGCTTGAGGTATTCCTGGATTCCAATCACGCTTCGAATGACTTCTTGCGCTAGTAGGGCACGATGGACAGTAATCTTTCGTAACCACCGAGCTTCTTCCGGTGCTTGTGTTGCGAATTTTTGTGTTGCATTTAGTCTAGCTTGTAGATTGCTTGCTTCAAGCTTGACTAATGGATCTAGTGTGGTTGGGTGTAGAAGGAGGAGGTATGCTGGTTGGTGGTTGAGTAGAATGGAATCGGTAGTTCCTTGGATGTTCATGAGGTGGATAATCCGTTTTCGTGCGGATTTGATTGTGTAGTGCGCTCCTTCTTCTGGTGTTGATTCGGGATCGTTGTATATGGATCGGCAGTCGAGGAACTGTGAGATCTGTCGGATGTCTAGTTTGTTGTATTGTTTTTCGTGTAATTCATAGATGGATGAGTTGAGCCAGCGTTTGATCGTATCTTGTTCGCAACGTGCAATTGTTCTGTGAAGTCTCTTCGTTAGGCGCATTTAATTTGTCTTCTTGCTTGGTGTGTAGAGGGTTTGGGTTGCGTGTCATTGGGGGCACAATGTGTGTGTGAAGGGAGTTACGCGCGTGCCAGTTGAGAGACTCTGGACCTGGAAACGCCCATGATCCAGGCAGTATCGTCAATGGACAGGCCTGAGGCGCGCAGTGAACGAGCGACCTCGCGGGATTGAGCAGCAGCGGCCGCCTGGGCATCAATGGCGTCTTGTGTCGCAGCCTTTGCTTGTTTGACGGACTGTGCCTGTGGGATAGCTGGGATGATGGTGATATCCCAGTCCCTGTGGTCGACATCTGGGTCAATCGTGTCCAGGTAATCGATCACTTGCTGTCGGGCGTCGGAAAGGCGTCGGACCTGCGTCATTGCGTGGTCGCCGTTGAGGAGCTCCCAGCCACCACCGAGTTTGCTCTCCCACCGCTGGGCGGTGACGATAATGCTCGTCATTTTTGTTTGCTCCTTTCGATAGCCTCAAGAGCTTGTCGTGTTAATGCGGGCGACACTTCGCGGGTCTGTGTAATAACAACTGTGATACCGTCCTTCGACCAGACCTCGTGATCCCCTTTTCCTTGGCGGGCGACGAAGCCAGCCTTGAGGAGCTCTCGCTTCAGCTTGCGGTATGGCATTGGTCGCGTCATGACACAAGTTTAGTCCCCCTAAACTCGCTGAGCAATGCGATTGTAGTGATTGTTCGGTAGGTAGGGGTCGGCTGTACAGCGAAACGCGGGCGGGGACCCTCGGTCCCC
>CALHID010000350.1 GCA_938030835.1 uncultured Actinomyces sp.
AGGGCGTGGAGGATCCCCGAATGGGTGCGAGCGGTGACCACGTTACCGTTGGTTGCTTGCATTCCCGGCCAGCGCTCGTTGAATGAGTCGAGGCGTGTCTGCACCTTCGTCTCGCGGTCGCTCGTGTAGGTAAATGGGGCGAATCGCGGGTCCTGCAAACCGCTCACGTGCGAATAATCGTTCGCGAACGGGTTGCACGCGGCGGCGAGCGCCGCGACCGCGAGCAGAGGCATGAGGGCCTTGAGTGGGTGTTTCATGAGTGGTGCGCTAGGCGTTGAGGCCATCGCCGGTGACGATAATGAGATTGCACTGCGTGGAGACTGCAAAATCACGGATCTCGAATGAGCCCCAATCCGAATAGATGGCTTCTGGATCGGTGCCGAGGACCTTGTTTGCAACGACGGGGTCAACGGTCGTGAAAGTGCATTCCTCGGGTACGTACTTGTACAGGAGAGGGTGAATGCCGGGCAACAACGAAGATCCGCCGACGCTGTCATCGGCGAGCATGGTGATCGTCGTGTCGGGGACCTCGGCGACACCGGTCAGCCAGAATTGGCGGTCCGGCGTCGGCTGCCGGTCGGCGCCATCCCGGAAATGTGCCGTGATAACGTGCCCGTCGGTCGCCCCCAGTCCGGGCATACGCTCGTTGAACGAATCGACGCGCTCCTGAACCTTTAGCTCATCATCAGTCTCGTACGTGAATTCGGCGAAGCGCGGGTCCTGCGGGTACTGAGGAGCCGAAGCCTTGTGGGCGAACGGGTTGCACGCGGTGGCGAGCGCCACGGCCGTGAGCAGCGGCACGAGGGCCTTGAATGCGAGCTTCATGGCTTTCCTTGGCTGGTCCTTCGGGCTGTTATTGACGAGGCTGGCGTGAGGGGCGTCAACGCGGTGCTTGAGAGCGTGTCTTGGCAGTTACGACCATGCAACTGCTCACTGGGATTGGCCAGGATACGAAGGGGGAGTGTACTCATGCCCGAGCGCTGTCATCACGACCAGATGACAGTTCTTTGACACCGCAAAACCGGTGATCGGGATTGGAGTGAAGCCTTTCGTGGCCTTATCGATGTCTATCCCGAGGCGATCGTCGGCAAATTTGGCGTCGATGGTTGTGAACTGGCAGTCCTGAGGGACGTATTCATAGAGACCGGGGTAGATCCCGGGCAAGAGAGAGGTGTCGCCGATGTTGTTGTCAACCAGCTGAGTGATTGTCTTGTCCGGGACGGTCGCGACAGCGGTGATCCAAAACTCTGGTTCCGTCTGCGGAATACCAAAACCCGAACGAGAGTACTCGACCGTGATGTGGGCTTCAGAAGCTGCCAGCCCCGGCCAACGGAGGTTAAGTGAATCGACGCGCGTTTGGATCTTAGGTTCTTCATTAAAGTCGAAGACGAACTCGGAAAAGCGCGGATCCTTCGGGTACTGAGGAGTTGCCTTGTGCACGAACGGGTTGCACGCGGTGGCGAGCGCTGCGATGGCGACGAGGCCAAGACAACACCGGCTCAGGGCTTCCGCGCGAGGCCGAATAGCTCGCAGGGAGGATCTGTGGCGCACTGGCGTCTCCTTTGTCTGTACTTCTGATGGGAGCCTACAAGGGGGAGGTCCCGGGAAGCAACTTGCTTCCCGGGACCTCCCGAGCCCATCCGCCGTCGGTCAGTGCGGCATGTAGGCGCCGAGCCAGCCCTGGGATGCGATGAACACCAGGGTGCACAGTACCAGGAGCAGGCCGATCGAGTAGGGAGCAGCCTTCTTGAGGATCTCTGCGTCGGAGCCCTTCGAATCCACCGCGGTCGCGGCGATTGCAAGGTTCTGCGGGGACACGATCTTGCCCAGGCCGCCGCCGATGGTGTTGGCGGCTAGCAGGATCGACGGGTCGAGGCCGGCGCCGGTCGCGGCGGTCGACTGCAGGTTCGCGAAGAGC
>CALHID010000351.1 GCA_938030835.1 uncultured Actinomyces sp.
TCGAATTCACTCCACGACATCGAGAACTCACCGTGCAAAATCGACCTTTGACCATCTGCTTCATTCGCTGCAATGTGAACGTGGCAAGCCCAAGACAAGGATGTCCGTGAGGGGATTATGGTCTTCGAACTCAAACATCAACCCTTCCTGCAACCCCGTTCTACCTAGAGAAGTGAAAGAAGATAGTTTTCTAGTGGTCATCTTGGGGTGGGAGTGTTCGGCCTGGCGGTAGGCGTTTTTTGGCATTGTCGAGCAGATTGGGGTCGGGGGTGAAGCAGAAAATGATGGTTTCTGGCGAGTTGCCCCAGCGTGAAAGAGTGATGCCGATGAGCTCGAAGGTTCCGGTGCCAGGTATTGTGACAGGCTCTCCTTCAATGAGGTCACCGTTATAACCAGGTAGTGGAGGATCGTATCCCCACCCGCCCTCCAGAGCTGTTTTCATTCTGCCGTTTTCAATCCAGGCTCCTGAAAAGACAAAACTCGGATCGATGCTTCCTCGGACTGGGTAGAAGACGGTGTTGGAATATACTGCGACTGATTGGCAGGGTTGTGACATGGGTTCCTTCACTTCGTAATGCTGTGTGCATCCGCCAAGTAATAGTGGGATTGTGAGAGTGCTGCTCAGAAGCAGGGCTGTTGGGTGTCTCTTGACCATTACGGTATTTCTCCGATCGTGATGTAAGCAAAGTACTTCTCGAATTCACTCCACGTCATCGAGAACTCACCGTGCAAAATCGGACTTTGGTGACTTGTGCCAGAGTTTCTGCCGTGTGGATTGACGAGTGTTAGAGATGTTTCATTCGCGCTTTTAATCATGTACGAATGCCGTGCATAGAGATCAATTCGGCTTGGGTGTCCATCAATTGATACTTCTGCCGGTTGGGAATTCTCATTTCCAAATATCGGTGCATACACCGTTGCTGTAGTTACGGGTTTTCCTGCTTGGAGTGCCTCTACAACTTCTTGGCGTTCCTGCGCATCGTAGTTTAGGCCTGACCCGAAAATGCTCTTGATTGACGCCTCTTGATAATTGACTAAATGGCTTCCGCGTCCCGTGACTCGCAGCAGTCCTTGGCCGTTAGTGTT
The DNA here is from genome assembly GCA_938030835.1 of uncultured Actinomyces sp. Taxonomy (GTDB): domain Bacteria; phylum Actinomycetota; class Actinomycetes; order Actinomycetales; family Actinomycetaceae; genus Pauljensenia. The sequence continues at coordinate 1,087 of CALHID010000351.1, forward strand.
GGAAGTGATGCCTTCCCCATTGAGAAAGGAACTCTCATTGACGCCCCCGGGTGTGAGCTGGGCATATGCTTTTTCGTAGATGCTGACGATACTGGCGAATCCTCCTGAGTTTGCTCCATTCACATAAGTCTCGCGTACCAGCACGAGTGAATAGCTGCCTGGTGAGGGGAGTAGTGGATTGTCATAGATGCGCACCATGTATCCATCTACTTGACCTGAAGAATTGAAATGTTGAGTTACCCCCTTCGCTAACTGTTCCTGTCCTTTTGGGGTGTTCATAAGTGCAAGAATCGCCGAAATAAAATAGCAGTCACCAATCGCTCCCTGTCGCACTTGACGAAGGTTGTAGTTTCCACTCTTCAAAAGGGACAGTTCTGTGTTGATCCGGGAGATATCCGCTTCGTCGAGGCGCTGTGTACGCGAGGGGTCCTTACTTGTTCCCGCTACTGATCTATTGCGCGAGACAGGCTCGAGCCTCAGTGCCTCACGCAATGCTTGTGACAAAATTTCGGCCGCCCATTTCAAAGATTCAATGCGGACGTAGTAATCGTGAGCGATCGATTCGGATTCGTGCGAAAAGCTCGCGTAGATGACCGGACGCTCTTCCTTCGAGGCGGCCTCATAGATTCGATCCATTTCTACCAGTCGAGGGAGCAATCGATTGTGGATGTAGTGTTTGGCGCTTGCGACTTCGCGCGCGTACCCGGCAATATCGGATGCAGCTGCTTCAAGCCCCTCATACAGGTGCGTGAAACGACATTGTTGTCTATTCGCCGACTCTTCAAAGGCTTCGCGAGAGCGCCCGGCCCATATCGTTGTTTTCTGTATCGTTGTACGGAACTCATCGCCGATAATTTGCACTGCCTCGGCTTGGTCATGAATTTGAGCTGCAAGGTGATCTATTGCAGAAAGATCCCCGGGGACGTCCCCGATGAGTGAAGAGAAAACCCCCATAGCAGCCATCCTCCAAGTGGTCTTCGTCGACTAGTTCGTACACTAGCGCTTTATGTTCCGCTTTGATGGTGTTTTTTAATCAATCGTCATCGAAGTGCGATCAAGCCGTAACTGAAGTGCAAGAAGAGCAATCCTGTGTTGCTCGACACAAAAAATCGCTAAAAAAGTCCAAAAAATTAAGACACGCCCTTAAAAGTCGCGGAAAAACTGACAAAAGTGCCATTTATTCCTTAATCTGTTCCCTGAAGCCACCGAAGTGGCATCCATAACCGACAAGAATGAGGTTTTTCAATGTCCGTCAACCGCACTGAACTTGTTGCCAAGATCGCCGAGCGCGCCAACATCTCGAAGGTCCACGCTGACGCCGCCCTTGCTGCGTTCCAGGATGTCCTGGTCGAGTCCCTGTCCAAGGGTGAGACCGTCAAGGTGACCGGCCTGCTCTCCGTCGAGCGCGTCGAGCGTGCAGCACGCACCGGCCGTAACCCCCGTACCGGCGAAGAAATCAAGATCCCCGCAGGCTTCGGCGTCAAGCTCTCCGCTGGCTCCACCCTGAAGAAGGCTGTCGCCAAGTGAACTCAGCCTTGCGCTGAAAAACACTGAAACTTCGATGCGTTTAGTGCATCGATATTTTCACTCTCGTGTGTGCCCCGGTCCCCCGACCGGGGCACACACGCATCTCAACGCCGGGAGCTGAGATAGCTCGCTTGGCAACAGAGCTGGGTGTAAGCTGAAGGCGCACAAACTGTACACACAGGCGTGTTCCTTGCGTGGCCTCGAAACCCCATACTCTTGCGGCCACAGCTCTGCCCGCGCCTCGCGATCCCAACATCAATGAGGAGTTCCAATGCGGATTGCCATCTTGCCCACGCCCGAAGATATTGCCGTCGTCGCAGCCGATCGCATTCAAAGTCTTCTGGAGCGCAAGCCTTCTGCAGTACTTGGTCTTGCGACGGGCTCGACTCCGCTGCCCCTGTACGATGAGCTGACCAAGCGTTACGAGGCCGGCGAAATTTCTTTCGCGAACACTCAGTCTTTCAACCTTGACGAATACGTTGGCCTGCCCGAAGACCACCCCGAGGGCTACGCGAACTTCATTCATCGTTTCCTCGTTGATCGCGTTGATTTCCCCAAGGGCGCGGCACACGGCCCGAACGTCTGGACCGGTGACAATGACCAGGCCGCGGCTGACTACGACAAGGCAATTCGTGATGCTGGCGGCATTGACCTCCAGATCCTTGGAATCGGTGCAGACGGACACATCGGCTTCAATGAGCCCGGTGGATCCTTCGCCTCGCGCACTCACGTCGATGTTCTCACCGAACAGACTCGTCGCGATAACGCTCGTTTCTTCGATGGCGATATTACGAAGGTTCCTACCCACTGCATCACCCAGGGCCTCGGCACCATCATGGAGTCCGGAGAAGCCCTGCTGATTGCAACCGGCGCGGGAAAGGCCGAGGCCGTCCGTCAGCTGGTCGAGGGTGCGATTTCCGCCCGTTGGCCCGCCACCATTTTACAGATGCACCCCAACGCGGTCGTCCTTCTGGACGAAGACGCAGCAGTCGGCTTGGAACTCGCGGATTTCTACCGCGAGGTGTGGGCTAAGCATCAAGCGTAATTCCCGTGTTCGCGGCCGTTTCTGATCAACATCGGAAGCGGCCGCGTCCTACAATAGGGGACATGTCTTTTCTTGATGAACCCCAGGGACCTTCCGCGCCTCAAGGCCCGCAAACCCAGTCGTCGACAGGCTTGCTTGAGCGCACCGAGGTTGAACAAGAGAAGAGCCCAGGAGATGGCGATCGCTTCGCGCACTTTGTCCGCCGTGATAAGGCTGACTCCTCAATGATTACCGGCCAGCCGGTCGTTGCCCTGTGCGGAAAAGTCTGGATCCCCACTCGAGACGCCTCGAAATACCCCGTCTGCCCGACCTGCAAGGAATTGCGTGATTCCATGGGTAAGAACGGTAGGAATTGGCCATTTTCTGATGGAAACGGCCAGGGAGGTTCCGCGGAGTGAGTCCCACTGCGCAGGGGCCATCGCACGCATCTTCTTCCGCAGCCACTTCTCTTCCTCCTGCTTTCCCACGCCGAGCCCCCTGGGGAACAGCCGGAAGTCTACGCGCGTGGCAGGCTGCAGCCTTGGAACAATACATGGCCGCTTCACCGCAAGACTTTCTTGCGGTTGCTACCCCCGGTGCGGGTAAAACGACCTTCGCTCTTCGGATTGCCGTCGAACTCATGGGTGCTGGCATCGTTGAAAAAGTTACGGTCGTTTGTCCGACCGAGCACCTCAAGAGCCAGTGGGCCGAGGCCGCTGGGCGCGTTGGGATCCACATCGATCCCGCGTTCTCGAACTCTCAAGGCATGGCGGGTTCGCACTTTGACGGTGTAGCTGTGACTTATGCACAGGTTGCCTCCAATCCGATGGTTCATGCCGCCCGCACGCGCCTTCACCGCACCTTGGTGATCCTTGACGAGATTCACCACGCAGGTGATGCACTTTCGTGGGGCGATGGTGTTCGTGAAGCCTTTGACGAGGCCACGCGTCGCCTTGCGTTGACCGGTACTCCTTTCCGCTCCGACACTTCTGCGATTCCTTTTGTGCGCTACGAAGAAGACGATGAGGGGATCAAGCGCTCTAAAGCCGACTTCACCTACGGGTACGGCGATGCTCTGCGCGACTTCGTTGTCCGACCGGTCCTCTTCATGTCCTATTCGGGGCAGATGTCGTGGCGAACGAATGCGGGCGATATTTACACCGCGCGTCTGGGTGAGCCCCTCACCAAAGACCTGATGAAGCAAGCATGGCGAACGGCACTCGACCCGAAGGGGGAGTGGATCAGCGCAGTGTTGCAAGCAGCTGATCAGCGCTTGGAGGAAGTCCGGCGCCAAGTTCCCGACGCGGGCGGTTTGGTGATTGCGGCCGATCAGGATAAAGCCCGCGCATATGCCCGCCAACTACGAGCAATTACGGGGCAACGTCCAACCGTTGTCCTCTCCGATGACGCTGATGCATCTGAGCGCATCGACGAATTCCGTCAATCGACCGATAAATGGATGGTCGCTGTGCGCATGGTCTCCGAAGGCGTGGACGTTCCGCGCCTGAGTGTCGGGGTGTACGCAACCAACGCCTCGACTTCCCTTTTCTTCGCCCAGGCGGTTGGGCGTTTCGTGCGTGCCAGGCGCCGAGGCGAAACTGCGACGGTTTTCATTCCTTCCGTTCTCCCCTTGCTGAATTTGGCTGGGGAGATGGAAGTTCAGCGCGACCACGCGCTGAACCGTCCTCCCTCGAAAGAGGGAGACATGTGGAATCCCGAAGACGCCATGGTTGCTCAGGCGAATAAGAGCGAGAGCGCCTCGAGTGATCTTCTCAATCAATTCGAGGCCTTGGGTGCGGATGCGCAATTTGATTCCGTGCTTTTTGATGGTGCCGCGTGGGGGACCGAGGCCGATGTCGGCTCTGTCGAGGAACAAGAATATTTGGGAATTCCGGGCCTTCTAGAACCCGAACAAGTGACCACTTTGCTTCGAGCGCGTCAAGAAGAACAGCTGGCGACTCAGCGACGTGAAGCGAGTGCGCGGCGGGCACGTGAAGAGAATGCCAACATCCCGGCACACCGACTGCGAGCAGCTAAGCGCAAGGAGCTTTCTCGCTTGGTGTCCTCATGGTCTAGGCGTTCGGGGCAGCCTCACGCAACTATTCACGCAGAACTGCGACGCAGGGCTGGCGGACCCGAAGTTGCCCAAGCGACGACGGAGCAGATCGAGGCCCGTATTGCTCTTTTGCGTGAGTGGTTTGTGGGCCGCGGGTAGGCATTTATTCGAGGCTGATTTACTGAGAACGATAGATGGTTGTGGGGGCTGCGGTGAATCTTTTCACCGCAGCCCCCACGGCCGTCAATAATGTTGAGTCCTCAGATGTAACGCGTTGGAATTGCAGGTTCACCTTCCGACAAGCGCCATGCCTGGTAAGGAAGCTCATTACGTGAGCGCAGGTGATGTGCCTGAGCTTCGGACAGCGCCTGAGAGCTCCACGCTTCGCTTTGGATTTCTCCATCGACAATCAGTGGAACTTGAAGGGGACGGGCACCATTTTCTTCGAAGAAGGCAGCAGCCTCTTCGCCGCTTCCGGTGAAAAGGATTTCTTCGCTGGCGTAGCCATCCTCGTCGTAGAGGCGACCTGCGTACTTCTTGCCGGCAACTGTGTTCTTTGAAGCAGACTTCTTCGCAACACCCACCATATTTCCGTCGCTGTCCTCGCGGGACACGAGCTTGTATACCAGGGCTGCGGTGGGGACGCCGGAACCGGTAATCAGACGCGTGCCAACACCGTAAGAATCGACGGGAGCGGCTCCCAAAGCTGCAATGGCATACTCGTCAAGATCGGAAGTCACGGTGATTTTTGTGGAGGTTGCACCGAGTGCGTCCAGCTGTCCACGAACCGTAAAGGCCTGAGCGACGAGGTCGCCACTGTCCAAACGCACAGCGCCCAATTCTCCGCCTGCAGCACGCGCGGCCTCGACGGCGGTCTTAACACCCTCGGTGACGTTGTATGTATCGACCAGAAGAGTTGTACTCGGGCCAAGGGAGGCGATCTGAGCGTCGAATGCTTGGCGCTCACTGTCGTGAAGCAGGGTGAATGCGTGAGCGGCAGTACCGATCACCGGGATGCCGTAGCGCTTGCCGGCCTCGAGATCTGAAGTGCCCGCGAAGCCGCCGATAACGGAGGCGCGTGCTGCAGAGACAGCTGCACGCTCGTGGCCTCGGCGTGCACCCATGTCCAGGCAGGGACGTCCGTGCGCGGCAATTGTCATACGCGAAGCGGCAGAAGCGACTGCGCAATCGTAGTTGTAGATCGACAGAAGAAGGGTTTCCAAAAGAGTGCACTCGGCGAAGGTGCCTTCAACGGTGAGCAGGGGAGAACCCGGGAAATAGCACTCGCCTTCGGCATAGCCTGAAATATTCCCGCGGAAACGGAAGGTCGACAAGTACTCCAGAGCTGTATCAGAGACAACCTTCTTTTCGGCCAACCACTGGATTTGCTCAGGGGAGAACTCAAAGCGGTCCAAGGCCTCCAGAACTCGTCCCGTCCCTGCGACGACACCAAAGCGGCGGGTAGCGGGAAGACGTCGACCGAAGAGCTCGAAGACGCAGTGTCGATTCGCGGTACCCGACTTCATGGCGGCGTCGAGCATGGTCAATTCGTACATATCCGTCAGAAGCGACGTTTCAAATGATGCAGGCATATCTCAAATTTAATCGCTAATGGTGGAAAAATGTGCAAGAAATTCCAAAAGTGCAGACAGGAAGGCATTTCATGCGTAGGCTTAAGGTATGTCGGGCGTTCCTGTGACGGCGAAAAATCCCAATGTCGGGACCGTAAAAGCGTCGGTTCCGAGGTGGAACCTCATTGTCTGGGATGACCCGATTAACTCATTGGACTACATCGCCGAAGTCCTTCACCGGCACTTCGGTTACCCGCGTCCTACGTGCGAAGCACTGACTTTGCAGGTGCACAGTGATGGACAGGCCATCATCGCCACTGGGCTACGTGAACGCGTCGAAGCAGACCTACAAACACTCCACGATTACGGAGTGCAATCAACATTGGAGCGTGTCACGTGATCGGCCCCTTTACCGTCTCACGACGGGGGATTAGCGCACCGATCGGAAGGGACTACAACCTTCTGATCCAGCAGTTGATCCACGAAATCCTCGTGGTCTTAGACGACCCGGGGGATTTCCCTATGTTCCTTTCCGCTGCAACCGGACTTGAGAGCGAACGTGCAGCAGCAATTGATCCTGCTCTGGATTTCCTTCTTCCCCCGATGAGCACAGATCCCCAGGAAGCTGCGCGTTTGCGTGCACTGACCGAGGACACGCTACGTTCACAAAAATCTCAGCGACTTCGTACGGTGTGTAACCAACTCAACGATGTGCTGGTTGACGGAACAAACTACCTTGTTCTGGACGAAGAATCGACGTGGAATTGGCTTGGTGCACTCACCGATATGCGCCTTGCTTTGGCTGGAGAACTCGGTATTCACGACGATTCTGACGTGATTCGGATTGAGACAATCGCTCAGGAAAAACCTGAGGGGACACGCGAGCAAAGCGCTGCCGCGATCTACCTACTGATCACATGGTGGCAAGAGTCACTGCTCAAATCTGTGCATCTCCAGGGTGAAGCGAGTTAGTTTCGTTGTATGGATAACGCGCCGATTGGTATTTTCGACTCTGGTTTAGGTGGACTCACGGTTGCGCGTGCCGTCATTGATCAGCTGCCAGACGAAGACATCGTTTACCTGGGGGACACGGCTCACGCTCCCTATGGTCCGCGTCCGATCGCCGAAGTTCGCCAATTGACGCTGTGGGGGCTTGACCGCCTTGTCGAGGCCGGAGCAAAAGCCTTGGTCATTGCGTGCAATACCGCAACCGCTGCTGCGTTGTCGGATGCGCGGGAACGGTACTGGGTCGGCCAGCACATTCCCGTCATTGAGGTCGTGACCCCTGCCGCGCGTGCTGCTGTCGTTGCAACGCACAATCACAAGATTGGCGTGATTGGAACTCAGGCAACCATCCAATCGGAAGCCTATGTCAATGCTCTTGCTGCAGTTCCTGGTCTTCGAGTCTTCCAGCAGGCGTGCCCGCTGTTCGTCGAGTACGTCGAAGCTGGGCAAACAGCAGGTCCTGAGCTGGAGGGTATTGCCCGCGAATACCTTGCTCCCCTGAAAGAAGAAGGCGTCGATACCCTGATTCTGGGCTGCACCCACTACCCGCTTCTTACCGGAGTCATCGGTCGAGTGATGGGGGATAACGTTCGTCTGGTAACCTCCTCGGCCACAACGGCGAATGTCACTTACAACGAGTTGGTTGACCGCGATCTGCTCCATGCGCCGCGTCGGGGCGCAGGTGATGAACCGCAGCACCAGTTCCTCACCACCGATGCTTCGTCGCGCTTCCCGATTCTTGCCCGCCGTTTCCTTGGGCCTGAGGTTCAGAGCGTGAGTGAAGTCCCATCCCTCCCGCTAGAAGGAGATGCTCAGTGAGGCTTCGTATCATCGGCTGCACGGGTTCAATGTCTGGACCTGATTCACCTGCATCCTGCTACCTGCTTCAAGCTCACGGTCCCGATGAAAGAACTGGGAGGCAGCGAACCTGGAACCTTGTCTTGGACATGGGGCCAGGATCTTTCGGTGAGTTGTGGCGTTACATTGAGCCAGCAGATCTTGATGCGGTGATTTTCTCGCACTGTCACGCGGACCACATGGGAGATGTGATTTCTCTGCACGTCTACCGGCGCTGGGGACCTGGTGCTTATCGTGATCCCATGGTTCTTGCAGGGCCGGCATGCTTACCGGACCGTGTTCGCCAGATCGATGGAGTCGGCGATGAGGAAAGCTATTCGACAGAGTTTATTTTCAAGGAACTCGAAGACGCAAAGAGTTGGTCTTTTGGTCCCTTCACCGTGAGTGCAGCGCAGGCATGGCACTCTGTACCAGCCTTCGGTGTTCGCATCAGCGGCCCTTCTGGTTTTTCAAAAGACGATACCTCTGGATCGCGCAGCACTTTCTTCTACACCGGTGACACTGATCTGTGTGACAGCATCGTTGAAGGTGCTCGCGGGGTAGATCTTCTTCTCAGTGAAGCAGGTTTTACTGAGGAAGACACCGTCGAGGGGATCCACATGGATGGTAGTCGTGCAGGTACCCTTGCCGCGCGTGCCGAAGTTGGCCGTGTCATTCTTACGCATATCCAACCGTGGAATAATCCCGAGGGCGCGCGATTCCAAGCGAAGCAGGTCTACAGCGGGAACGTGGAGCTTGCGACGACCGGTATGTCTGTCGATTTCTAGAACGCGTAGCTACACCGATTCCGGGAAAAAGAAACGCGTAGCCGGAATCTCATCATCCGACTACGCGTCTTCCTATATGTTGCTTAGTTGCCTGCTAGAACCTCGATAATCCGCGGTGCAAGTGCGCGGAAAGCAATTCCGCGGTGGCTGATTGCATTCTTTTCCTCTGCAGTGAGCTGTGCTGCAGTGCGATCCATACCCGAGGGAACAAAAATTGGATCGTAACCAAATCCTCGTTCGCCTTGCGGAGCGGTCGTCAGGTGTCCTTCGACGCGTCCGAGCTCAACGAACTCGCGGCCATCGGGCAATACTAATGCCGCTGCGGAAACAAATGCAGCGCCTCGTAAGTGAAGCGGAACGTCACTGAGCTGAGCAAGGAGCAACTCAAGGTTCGCTTGGTCGTTCCCGTGAACTCCACTCCAACGGGCAGAGAAGATGCCCGGTGCGCCGCCCATGATGTCAACGCACAGCCCGGAATCATCGGCGAGCGCAGCGATTCCGGTTGCTGCGCACAAAGAGCGAGCCTTGATCAAAGAGTTTTCGGCAAAAGTAGCGCCGTCTTCAACGGGCTCGGTGACATCGAAGTCGCTCATCCGTGCGATTCGACCGGCTCCCTCGGGGAGGAGGGGAGCGATGATCGCCTCGAGCTCTGCAACCTTGTGTGCATTTCCGGTTGCAAAAACCAGGCGAGGCGCATTTGCGCTGTGTACGGAGCTCACAGCGCGGCCTCGGAAGAAACGGTCACTCCGGGCTGCGCGGCCAACGCTCGTGCCTGGAGGTCGCGAATTTGGGCGTTACCGGCGGTTGCCAAGTCAAGGAGCTCGCCAAGTTCGGTGCGGGAGAAGAGCGCGTGTTCAGCGGTTCCTTGAACTTCAACGAAAGAACCCGAACCAGTCTGGACGACGTTCATATCCGTCTGTGCGCGCACATCTTCAACGTAGGGAAGATCGAGCATGGGGGTGCCATCGATGATGCCAACGGAAATTGCGCTTACCGAATCAGAGAGGACCTTCTCAGGAGAAGAAGCCGCGACGATACCCTTTGAGATCCCCCAAGAAATCGCCTCGTAAAGCGCAACATAGGCGCCCGAAATGGAAGCGGTGCGGGTGCCGCCGTCGGCTCGCAAAACATCGCAGTCAAGGACCAGAGTGTTCTCTCCGAGCGCCTTGATATCAACGATCGCGCGAAGTGAACGGCCGATAAGACGCGAAATCTCGTGGGTGCGGCCGCCGATCTTTCCCTTGACGGATTCACGCTGAGAGCGCTCGGAAGTAGCTCGCGGAAGCATTGAATACTCTGCGGTTACCCAGCCCTCTCCGCTGTCGCGCTTCCAACGGGGGACGCCCTCGGTGAGCGAAGCAACGCACAGAACGCGCGTGTTCCCACATTCAATCAGCGCGGATCCTTCGCCGGTTCCTGCCCAGGAACGAGTGATAGACATGGGGCGAAGCTGTGAGGGGGTGCGCCCATCGGCGCGAAGCTGAGAAGTAGTCATGGCTCCAGCCTAACGCGCATTTGCGTTGTGACTGAAGCGAAGGACAGCTACGGTTACATCATGCCCCATTTTGACACGGTTACTGGTCTTCCTTTCGCCAATGAACAGCTCTATTTCCCGCATGAGCTGAGCGCATGGGCCCCGCGGATGGCACACAAAGGTGGGTACGAGGCCGCATGCGCTTCCTTAGCGCCCCACGCGCGTTCTTTGCGGGTTCTGGCAATGACTACTCAGGGCATGGTTGCGCTTACTTCCGATGGGAGCACTCCACGTCGAGCTGCGGATATCGGTCCTGCAGTTGAAGAAGCGGAAAGTGTGCTCTTTGGTGGGGTTGATTCTTCCGGTGTTGCGCGCTTTATCGCAATCCTTGACTCTCAAGAAGATTGGGGTGCGCTTGTTGAAGGAACTCACGCACCCGCAGCCACTAGCGTCGCGCCGGCAGATCCTCAGTGGCTGTCTCTTCGGTATGAGGCAGCACTCCTTGAAGCTGCTGACTGTTCATCATGTGCGCGTGCCTTAGCGCTTCTGCGTTGGCATGAGCGTACGCGTTATTGCTCAAGGTGTGGCGGGAAACTCCAACACGAAAACGGGGGAGAGGCTCAACGGTGCGTCCAATGTGATCGCCTCGAATATCCCAGGCAGGATCCTGCAGTGATCGTTGCAATCACCGATGAGAAAGATCGTTTGCTGCTTGCACATAACCGGTCATGGAAACCGCGTTTCATGTCGCTTATTGCTGGTTTTGTTGAGGCAGGAGAAGCTCCTGAGCATGCGGTAGTTCGGGAAGCAAAAGAAGAGGCCTCGTTGGATGTGGAAGAGGTCCGCTATGTTGCGACGCAGCCGTGGCCTTTCCCGCGCTCGGTCATGATTGGCTTTACCGGGAAAGTTTCTGGCACTCCGGATCCCTCTCCAGATATGGAAGAGGTCGATGCCATGAAATGGATGACGCGCGCGGAACTTATTGATGCGGTCAACAGTGGCGAACTGGAGATCCCTACCCATACCGCGATCGCTCGCATGATGATCGACACTTGGTTGCATGCGGAAGGTGATGCACTGTGAGCGTCCAAGATGACGAACGCGCTGAACGTCTTCTTGAAGCACTGGATCCCGATCAGCGCAGTGTCGCGCAATTCGTTTCTGGTCCAATGGCGGTGCTTGCGGGGGCTGGGACGGGTAAGACGCGAGCGATTACCTATCGCATTGCCTATGGCGTTGCACGCGGTGTCTACGAGCCGGCAAATGTCTTGGCAGTGACCTTCACGAAGAGAGCTGCAGTTGAGATGCGTGAGCGTCTGACAGCACTTGGGGTTCCCGGCGTCCAAGCACGGACTTTTCACTCGGCCGCCTTGCGCCAGCTCCAGTATTTTTGGCCAAGTGCCATCGGCGGGAGCATGCCACCCCTCATTGAGCACAAAGCATCCTTGATTTCCGCAGCTGCCGCACGAATCGGTATCCGCGCAGACAAAGCGCTCGTTCGCGATTTAGCCGCCGAGGTTGAGTGGTCGAAGGTCTCCATGCTCGATGCTGATGCCTATGCCGAGGCCGTTCGCACCAATAGGCGAACGCCGCCGGGTGACCTTAGCGTTGACGATGTTCTTGCACTGATGGACGCCTATCAGGAGGCCAAAGAGGACCGGGGGGTTCTCGATTTTGAAGATGTCTTGGTGCTGACGGCAGGAATCTTGCAGGATTATCCAGCTATTGCTCAACGGATTCATCGTCAATACCGCAGCTTCGTCGTCGATGAATATCAGGATGTCTCTGCCCTCCAGCACCATGTTCTTAACCTTTGGCTTGGTGGGCGCCATGATATTTGCGTTGTCGGTGATGTTGCGCAGACTATTTATTCTTTTGCGGGTGCCTCACCGCGCTACCTTCAAGACTTTGCACAGGAGCATAAGGGTGCTCGCGTCGTGCAATTGGTTCGTGACTATCGCTCGACGCCGCAGATCGTGAGTGCAGCGAATACCCTGATGAAGGGCGAACACTCGTCTGTTCTTAAAGGTGCCGTGAAATTAGTATCTCAGCGCGACAATGGGGTCCCCGTCGAGTACCAGAGCTACGCGGATGACAATGACGAGGCCGTGGGAATCGCGCGGCAAATTCGGGGGCTCCACGACGATGGAGTTTCGTATTCCTCGATCGCAATTCTTTATCGAACCAATGGCCAGTCAGAGAACTTCGAGGCCCAGCTGAGCGAGGCCGGCATTCCTTTCCTTGTCCATTCGGGGATGCGCTTTTTTGAGCGCGAAGAGGTCCGGCGCGCAATGTTTCTTTTAAAGAAGCAAGCGACGACCTTGCGCAATCAAGGAATTGACGAGGCTGATGTTGTTCACCTGGTTGAAGATCTTCTTGGAATCGCTGGATGGTCCCCGCAGGCACCGCAGGCTCAGGGCGCGGTTCGAGAACGATGGGATAACCTCAATGCCATTGTTGAGATGGCGCGCTCTTCTACCAGTGACTCTTTCATTGGGTTTATCAATAATCTTGTCGAGCGTGAGGTCTCACAAGCTGCCCCGACCACGGAGGGGGTTACGCTCTCGACGCTTCACGCGGCAAAAGGACTGGAGTGGGAGCACGTTTTCCTTGCAGGGGTGAGTGAAGGGCTCATTCCAATCTCTCTTGCGCAGGGTGAAGATGCAATTGAGGAAGAAAAACGTCTGCTCTACGTGGGAATGACACGTGCTCGGGATCATCTTGCGATCTCGTATTCGCGTTCGCGCCACGGTGGCGGAAACCGCCAGCGTTCCCGCTTTATGAAGGATCTGTGGCCTCGAGAAGAACGACCCCAAGTTGGAGCTTTTTCTACGCGCGCAGGCATATCTAAACGCAGCGCGGCCAAGGCAGCCCATGCAGAATTTGAGGAAAGTAATTCTCCCGAGGTCGTTGAACTTTTCGAACGCTTACGTACATGGCGAAAAGCTGAGGCAGAGGCTCGATTAGTTCCGGCTTACGCTGTTCTTACCGATAAGACCTTGAGAGATGTCGCTATCGCGCAGCCCAAGACGCTGACTCAGCTTCGGGTTATTCGTGGAATTGGCGAAGTGAAAATTGACTACTTTGGGCCTCAAATTTTGGCAATTATCCGCGGCGAAGATGTTCAGGTAGAAACAGAGCCGGCGTAACTATGAGGCGATGCGGTATCGGTGATTATGACTGAGCATGTCGAATTCGCCGATACTCGTAGACGAAGAAGCTGTTGTCAGCGAAGGCGTCGGAGATTGTGAGACTGCTGCGCTGGTGCACCCGCAGAGAGGATCATTTTCGACCTCGATCCATGAAACCTCTCCTTCTGTCGTGATGCGTAGAAAACGGTTCATGCTCGATCGTCGGTCCATGCCGAAGCGTGCAAAGTCGTAAATCATCAAAGAGAGCCAAGCTGCAGCCATGTGAGTGAGCCAGGGGAGGGGCGTTTCAAAACGCCACAGTTCCAGGTCGCGACCGAGGCTAGGGAGCAAATGGCGGTCGGATTGCGCGCTCTCAAGACAACGCGCACAGCAGGTGAGCCCCGGCACTACCAGCGGGCCGATGTCCCAGTAACTTTCATTCCTGCAGGTGAGAAGATGCGGGATATCGCAGTGCATCATTGCATCCGCCTTCTCGAGATCATGGGAACCTACTGAAGCAATGATTCCCAAATCGATAGGGGAGTACGAACTGCAATAGCGCAGATCCGGATAGTGCTTTGCAAGGTGCGAACGAAGTGCTTGAGAACGTCGTGGGAATAGTCTTTCCTCCGGAAGAAGACCTACCAATTCAGCACTCAGTCGACGCGAATCAACAAGCCGAAGTCGAAGCTCAGGCAGGGTTTGAATGATGAGTTCTACTGCCGCGATGGTCACGGGGTCGATTCCGTTGATTTCAATACTCAGGGGGCTTGCCATTTTTCCTCCGCACTGTGGAATAGGGAATTCCTATTGTGCGTGGGAGGTTGCGCTTATGGGCAAGAACTAAGAATCTGTGGAAAACTCCGATGAAGTCCTCACCCTGTGGATTGATTAGTCAATAAATTCAGGATTGAGATGAGGTCCCATTATCTGAAGATTGATCCTCATCCGAAGCGCTACCTTCGCCCTGAGATGTGTCTCCAATATCAAAGCCTGCCTTACGCAGGGTATCTGCCTCGGGGTCAATCGTGGGATCAAGCCCCTCAGCCCATCCCATGGAACCGTCCAAGAGCGACTCAAGCGCCTGGTCAATATCGGCGCTGGCCTCGGCCTCGGCGCGTCGAAGCGCAACAAAGGTTTCTGGGGAATCGAGCTCATTGCTGTTAGGAATCAAATCGGGGTGCGCCCACAGCTTTTCGCGGGCATCGCTGCCCTCGTCTTGAGTGACCAATTGGAAGAGCTTGGCTGCATCGCGAGCACGACGCGGTCGCATCTTCAAGCCAATTAAGCTTCCAAGAATCTTCTCAACGGGACCGCCCAATGCCCGCCGACGGCGCATCAGCTCGCGCAGCTGCTCAAGGTGGGGAAGATAGGGGCGTGCCGCCTGTGAGGTGACAACATCAACCCAGCCTTCGATCAGTGCGAGAAGATTTTCCACACGTTCTAATGCTGCACGCTGT
>CALHID010000352.1 GCA_938030835.1 uncultured Actinomyces sp.
GTGCCGTGAGGCAGCCCAAACCCTGAGTGACCTCGGCCAGCCGATTCTCTTGGGACACAACCGAGTTCAAGAGGCAAAAGCAACCGTGGATGCGATCCGCGAGGTCCCGGGGGCTCAGATTCACCTGATCGGGCCTCTCCAATCCAATAAGATCAATCAGGCTCTCTCCTGTGTCGACGCGATTGAATCGATTGATTCTGTTGCCTTGGTGCAGAAAATCGATTCACGTGCGACCACAGAGCTCCCGATCTTCATCGAAGTCAATGTCTCAGGTGAAGACACCAAACACGGCTGCTCTCCCGCTGATTTTTCCTCGATTGCCGAGGCCGTCGCCGCCTCTACGCACCTCAAGCTCGCAGGCCTGATGACCGTCGGCCTCAACTCCCCCGCTGAAGCAGATGTTCGCCGCGGCTACGCGCTCCTGCGAGAGCTCCGCGATACCGCCGCGCAACAACTTGCAATCCCGGCAACCAACCTAGAACTGTCCATGGGAATGAGTCACGATCTGGAATGGGCGATCGCGGAAGGCGCGACAATCGTCCGCGTTGGGAGCGCAGTCTTTGGTCCGCGTCACTTAGTTGCGCGCGGGTAGAGCCTTCCCCACACCCCAGTCAATTCCGGCGATGAATGCAAGAAATACCAGAGCACCGCACAAAATCGCAACGATGTTAATCAGCACCTGCTGGTAACCCAGGACGCTCACGTTCACAAAATCGTACGGATACTGGTGGACAAAAGCCCCGCGAATCAAGGTGTAGACCACCCAGATCACCGGGATCACCAAGGCTTTCAGCACAACCGAAGCATCTAGCCCACCACGAGGCCCACACAGTAGAGCTGCCAGAATCATTAGCGCTGGAACAACAACGTGTTGGAGCGGGTTCGTGAACACCGACCAGCCGCTGAGTACTTCAGTGGGGCGAATCAAGAAGTGGTAGACGATCGCCGTCACGGTAATCATCATGAGGGCACACAACTGAAGTGCACGTCCCCACGAACCGATGTCAGGACCTTTCCACACGATCAAAGTCGCAACAATGGCGACCAGAATATTTGACCACTCAGTGAAATAGGACAGGCATTCAATCATTCGCTGGCCGAAGCCGGCCCAGCCAAAGGGAGCTCCACCGAACATCCCAGGCCGGGCCACGGCCTCGCGAGAATATCCATCCACACCGGTGATAACCAGGGTGAAAACAACACCCACCCAGGCGGCGATCGCAACAAGCAGATAGGCCCAACGGCCGAAGGTCGCTAAGGTCATCGCTTTATCCCTCACGCGCTCAGGCCCAATCAGGCAGAATACGCACGCCGCCCTTATCGGCAGATGCTGCAAGCATTCCGTAGACCTTCAAGGCATCAGAAACGTGACGCGAACGAGGCTTGGAGGGCTTCCACGGGGTGGCACCCATCTCCGCGCGGCGGCGCTCAAGTTCCTCATCGCTGACATTCACGCGAAGCAGACGCTTGTTGACGTCGATCTCGATCTCATCGCCCGTGCGAACCAAGCCAATCGCACCGCCGGCAGCGGCCTCGGGAGAGATGTGACCAATGGAGATACCGGAGGTACCGCCGGAGAAACGGCCATCGGTGATCAGTGCGCACTTCTTGCCCAGGCCCAGGCCCTTGAGGTAGGAGGTCGGGTAGAGCATTTCCTGCATGCCCGGTCCACCCTTGGGGCCTTCGTAGGTGATGACGACGACGTCGCCTTCCTGAACCTTCTTGCTCAGAATCGATTCAACGGCCTCTTCTTGAGACTCCACAACGAAAGCACGTCCAACGAAGTGGAAGAGCGACTCATCGATGCCTGCGCTCTTAATAACCGCGCCATTCTCGGCAATATTGCCGTAAAGGACTGCAAGTCCGCCGTCCTTTGTGTATGCGTGCTCAACATCGCGGATGCAGCCATTCTCGGAATCAGTTTCCAAGGACTCGAAAAGGTTCGCGGTCGAGAAGGCGTGGGTCGTGCGCACGCCACCGGGCGCCGCAAGGTACCGATGCTTGGCCTCGTCGCTCGCACTGCCACTGCGGATATCCCACTGGGCAAGCCACTCTTCCAAGGAAGGAGCGTGGACGGAGTGCACATCGCGCTGCAGCAAACCGGCGCGGTTGAGCTCACCCAGAAGTGCTGGAATGCCACCAGCGCGGTGGACGTGCTCAATGTGGTATTTCGTTGAGTTCGGAGCCACCTTGCACAGGCAAGGAACCCGGCGCGAAATCGCGTCGATGTCATCCAGGGTGAAGTCCACCCCTGCCTCGTGGGCGATCGCAAGAATGTGAAGAACGGTGTTGGTCGAGCCACCCATCGCAACATCCAAGCTCATCGCGTTCTCAAAGGCGTGCTTGGTGGCGATGGAACGGGGCAGAACCGAATCATCGTCATTGTCGTAGTACGCACGGCACATATCAACAATGCGGTGACCGGCTTCCAAGAAGAGCTTCTTACGCTCAACCTGGGTGGCCAAGGTGGTGCCGTTTCCGGGAAGTGCCAGGCCAATGGCCTCGTTCAAGCAGTTCATGGAGTTTGCGGTGAACATACCCGCGCACGATCCACAGGTCGGGCAGGCATTCGCCTCGACGCGTGCAAGCTCGGCATCGGATACCGAATCGTCAACGGCCATGACCATGGCGTCGATCAGGTCAAGGCGGTGTTCAACAACGCCTTCAATGGAAGCACCGGATTCCATCGGGCCACCCGAGACGAAGATCGTCGGGATGTTCAAACGCATGGCGGCGATGAGCATACCAGGGGTGATCTTGTCGCAGTTTGAGATGCACACCAGTGCATCGGCGCGGTGAGCGTTGACCATGTACTCGACCGAATCTGCAATCACCTCGCGTGAAGGCAGCGAGTAGAGCATGCCGTCGTGGCCCATTGCGATGCCGTCGTCAACAGCGATGGTGTTAAATTCCTTCGCAACACCGCCTGCCTCGCGAATCGCTCCGGCGACCAAGTCGCCCATGTCCTTAAGGTGGACATGGCCGGGAACGAACTGGGTGTAGGAGTTGGCGATCGCGATAATCGGCTTGCCGAAATCCCCATCCGTCATTCCGGTCGCACGCCAGAGCGCACGCGCTCCGGCCATATTGCGTCCTTGAGTCGATGTTGCTGAGCGCAAAGGCTTACTCATGGATTTCTCCCCTATGACGAATTTGTAACGCCTTCAACCCTAGTTCGACCTCCGGGCAACGGCTCGCTAGGTTCACGAGATGGACGAGGCCTTGCGCACGTTTTCGCCAGAATGGCGTGCTTTTACTGCACTTTCACGGGGTTTGCGGACTGTCCACTTCCTGACCATCCACACGACCAGAGCAATGCCGGCCAGACCAAAAACGATAAGTTGGTATCGCGAAATCCATTCTTCGACTATCGCCCAGTTCGCGCCGAGCGCATATCCAGCACCGATAAGGATCGAATTCCACACCGCAGAACAAATTGCCGTGTACACGGTGAAGGGCAGCAGTTTCATTCGTTCAATACCGGCCGGAATCGAAATCAAAGAGCGCACGACGGGGACGATGCGCCCCAGGAGAACTGCAAGCGGGCCTCGGCGCACAAACCATGCTTCGGCGCGTTCGATATCAGCTTCCTTGACGAAGGGAATCTTCGAGGCCAAGGAATAGAAGCGCGCGCGACCAAACCATGCGCCCAGTGCATACAGCGCCAATGCGCCGACAACCGATCCAATCGTTGCCCATACAATTGCGCTCACCAATCCCATACTTCCCGAGGCAGCAGCAAAGCCCGCGGAAGGCAGGATCACTTCGCTAGGGATCGGTGGGAATAGGTTTTCTGCTGCGACAGCAATTCCAACTCCGGGAGCGCCAAGGGCACCCACAAGCGAAACAACGGCTTGGACAATAGGTTCAAGAAGATTACTCATGCCTGTAGCATCGCGGTGCAAGGCAAGGAAGAGTTTTGCTCACCCTTTGCGTGAGCTGTGAAAGCCCATCACGGCGCGGAGCTTTGAACCAGCTCACCCTCACCTGCAATACGCAGCTGATGTTCTGCGGCGGAGATGAAAACCGCCTCTCCGCGGCCCAGGGTGCACTCCCCGGCCTCGGTCGACAAACTCAAGCGTCCACGCGTCACCATTGCAATTCGTGGCCCCTCACCCGGAACACGAAGATTGCTCAGGTCAGGGGTACAGGTCGTCACGGTGAGCTCAAATTCCTGAGCCGGCGCCAAAAAACGATCCGAGTGCGGGCTGGGGTGCTCGGGAGCGAGGCGAATCGGCGGGAGCGCTGAAAATTCAGCGATTTCCACTAATTGCGCGCTATCGACGTGCTTGTGGGTGAGGCCCGCGCGAATAACGTTATCCGAGGCCGCCATCACTTCGATTCCCAAACCGCGCTGGTAGGCGTGGATCTGGCGTGGCGGGATATACGCAGCCTCACCTGCACGAAGCGAAACGGGATTCATCAGGAATGCCAAGATGATTCCAGAATCACCACCGTGCGCCGCTTCCAACTCGCACACTAATTGATCGGCGCGAAGCGAAGGGGAATTACCCGATTCCATGCGCGTACGGCAGGCGTCAACAAATTCCTCGACCAGGGCTGGGGTGACGGGTGAATCGATATCGAAAACCCACGAGGCCAAGGAACGCAGGCCCCCGCGCACGGTTGAGAGCTTAAGGCGCCGGCGAAGAAGTTCAGCCAGTTCACCCTCGAGGCCTTCCAGAAGTCGGCGCGCCTTTCGGGGAACCCGGAAGCCAATGAGGGCCTCAAAATCGGTCAAGGCGTAGAGCATCTCGGGCTTATGGTTCATATCCCGATAGGAACGGTTCGGGGCGGTACGCTCAATTCCCAGCACTTCTTCGCGCAAGTAGCCTTCTCGAGCGATTTCCTTTGTGGGATGAACCTGAAGAGAGAGGGTCTCATCGGGTGCGATGACCTTCATGAGGAAGGGAAGATTGTTTCCAAAGGCGTAGAGGATTCCTGATCCCAGGGCCTTCTTCGGATCCTGTGCGATGAGATCGCCCAGAGTCGAACCGTCTTGGAGGAGGGTTGGACCATCTGGGTGATTACCAAACCAGAGTTCAGAAACAGGCCGAGGCCCTGGAGTTTCACCCAAGAATTCGGCGATTGCGCTCTGTGAGCCCCAATCGTCAAACTTGCGCCAGCCCTGAAGCTGCTGCATCCCGGTCTCCTCAACTTCTCTGTAACAGCGGCGTATCCGCGCGTTGTCACAGATGAACTATGGCGTTATTTCTTCACAAAACGCGTGGTATCTGTGAAAAGTTTAGCGTGCACCTTCTTCACGGTCTGCCAAAGCACGCAGGGCACCTCCGGATTCATAAAGTTGATTCCAAGTTCCAACTTCAACAATGCGCCCCGAATCCATAACGATGATTTGATCGGCGTCGCGAATGGTATCTAGGCGGTGCGCAACAACAATCAAGGTCTTATCGCTGGTGCGACGGCGAATCCCCGCCAGGACGCGAGCTTCGGTTTCTCGGTCAACTTGGGAAGTGGCCTCGTCAAGGATCATGATGGGGGTTTCGCGCAGGAGGGCGCGGGCAAGGGCCAGGCGCTGGCGTTGTCCGCCGGAGATGCGCTCACCCATTTCGCCGACCTTGGTGTCGATTCCTTCGCTTTCCGAGGCGATCCACTCGCTGAGATCAACCGCTTCCAGCGCATCCTTCAGTTCGGCATCGCTTGCGTCGGGGCGTGCAAGCAGAAGGTTCGCACGGATTGAATCGTTGAAGACGTGAGCGCGCTGCGGGGCCAAGGTGACAACAGAACGAATGTGATCTTGAGAGTCTTGACGTAGGTCCACTCCCCCGATGCTGATCAAACCGGAGTCAGGATCCCACACGCGAGCGAGCAGAGCAGCAAGCGTCGACTTACCCGAGCCCGATGCGCCAACAATTGCAGTTGTTGAGCCGGCAGGAATAGTGACAGTCACATCGTGGAGGACTTGGGGGCGATGGTTCTCGTATCCTTCTGAGTCATCTTGAAGGCCTGAAGCTATAGCAACCTGCGGGTAGGTAAAGTCCACGCCCGTAATCTGAAGATCACCGCTGCCAGCGATGGGGCGAGGGGCTTCCGGATCGGGAACCAGTGGTTCGCGATCGGTCACCGCGAAGATTCGTGCCGCCGAAGCGTAGGCCTGATCCAGATCCGCGGTGAGATCCTCAACCGCCAAAACCGGTGCAAAAGAGGCCAGTGCAACGCCCAAGGACATGGTGACCTGCGCGATGCTCAGGGCGCCCGAAGGATAAGCCGAGCAGGCGACAAGGAGCTGAGCGACGACAGCCAGGGGAAGCAAGGCCTGATTCCAACCTCTGCGAGCAGCGATCCAGAATGAAGTTTTGCGCTGAGCCTGGAAGATCGGCTCTTCCATTTCCTGAGCCATTTCAGTGATTCGACGTTCTTGCCCGCCAAAGGCAATGACCTCACGCACGCCTTGAACCGAATCAGTGACATGGTGCGAGAGCTTGCCTCGAGTCGCGCGAAGAACTCGCGCGGCCTGGTCGGTAGCCTTTCCACCAAAGCGTGGAACGAAAACGCCTGCGATCAGAAGGAAAGGTACAAGGACAAGCGCGTTAAGCGGCGAGATCGCCACGCCCATCCACACAACAGTCCCGATGGGAACGATCACCGCCGTTGCCAGGGGCACCAGGGTGTGCGCGAAAAAGACCTCAACGCGATCGACGTCTTTCGTCACTCGCGACAGAAGGTCACCGGTATCTGCCCCCTCGGTCATCGCCGGAGCCTGAGGCTCAAGAGAGTCGAAGAAATAGTTGCGCAGGAGGGCCAAAGAACGGAAAGCAACGTAGTGTCCCGCGTATTGCTCAAGGTAGCGGAACAGGGCCTTGAGCAGGGACATGATCACCAGCGCCCAGACCACCCATGACAGGGTGACCGAGGCCGGATCCGAGGCATAGGAGCCCAACGCCCATGTTCCCACTGCAAAGAGCGCGATCCCCAAAACCAAAGCAACGATGCGCGCAAGTAGAGAGAAAACAAGCGGGAAAAGGACGGGACGAGCGACGCGAATGAGGCGGCGTGAGAGGTCCATGCGCGTGAAGTTCTGGGGGTTCATCGAAGTTCCCCTTCCTTCAGTTCAACCTGGCGGTCTGCGTGGGCGATCGTTGCTCCTCGGTGAGAAATCGTGATGGTCGTACGTCCACGTGCGACGGTATCGATAGCGTTAAGAATCTGTCTTTCGCTTTCCAGATCGACGTGTGCAGTGGGTTCATCGAGCAGAAGGATTGGGGCGTCTTTGATGAACGCCCTAGCAAGTGCGACGCGCTGCGCTTCACCGCCCGATAGTGCCAGTCCCTTGTCGCCGACGCGGGTATCCAAGCCTTCGGGAAGTCGCGCCATAAGATCATCGAGGCCGACGGTGTGCAGTGCTGTGAGGATGTCCTCGTCGCTTGCGGCGGGGTTGGCGATCAGGATGTTTGCACGCAAAGTATCAGAGAAAAGGTAGGTAGTTTGTTCGACGACAGCGATTTGCGAGCGAACCCACTGCAGGGGCACCTGGGAGATATCAACGCCATTAATGCAGATGTATCCTGCGCTGGGACGGTGGTGCGCCTGGATCAGGCTTGAGAGCGTTGACTTTCCGGCGCCCGAGGTACCTGTGATCGCAATGTGCTCACCCGGGGCGACGCGAAGAGAAGCTCCGCGCAGGATCGGGGTATCGGCCTCGTAGGCGAAGGAGACGCTGTCGATGCGCACTTCCCCGGGTGCGGGAAGGACTGAGGGAGAAAGAGCGCCGTGTTCCGCGGGGTCGACGACCTCTGGGGTTTCGCTGGTGAAGCGCTTGATTTCACGGGTTGCAGCGATTCCACCCATGCCGATGTAAAAGAATTGGCCGATTCGATCCAGAGGGTCAAGCATGATCGAGGAGAGTAGAACAAGTGTCACGGCCTGACCCACGCTGAAGCGACCGCCACTCAGACGCCAGTAAGCAAGTGCTGTCGCACCGGTGATCATTCCCAGCGAGAAGACACCGTCGACAACCAGCAGGACGATCTGGTTTCCTGCGAGGTAGCGCATGACTTTGCGGCGAACGTTTTCTGCGGCCTGGGCAAGGGTGCGGCCCACGCGCTTTCCAGCGCCAATGTAGGACAGCGTTGAAAGTCCCTGGATCGCGTCTAGTTCTTGGGCAGCGAGCGCTCGCGAGGCCGTGCGGTAGCGGGTGGACACCGAACGGAATGCCCTTTGGAAAGCGCCGACAGTGAGGGGAACAACGGGGATGGAAATTGCCAGGACTGCTGCTGAGACCCAGTCGAAAGTAAATACGACTGCAACGACCATAATCGGCGTGATCAGCGAGGCCAGCATAGGAGCAATGAAGGTGCCGCGATAATTCGAGCTGCGCTCAACACCATCGGTTGCGGTATTAACGATGCGGCCGGAGCGTTCTTTCGTGCGCTCGCTGACTCCGAGGCGGAAGATCTGAGCGACCATTGCGTGGCGAATACGGGGTTCATCTGCACGCAGACGCTCCCCAGCCGAGTAGGAAGCGCTGAAGGCAAAACTCCCTGCTGCTACGGCATAGAGGACCAGGACTGCCAAGGAGAGGAAGCTTGGCTTCCCCTTGAGCAAAGAGTCGATGACTGTGCCGATTTCTAGGTAAACGAGAATCAAGGCCATCGCGGGCAAGAGGTTCTTGATGATCTCACCCACAGTCGCAAGCCGCTGTTTCGGGTATGGTTGCGGCTGTATTTGCGGCGAGGCGTTGGACGCGGGTCCCATCGATTCGCTCTCCTCATTCGGCTTTATGACGTCATTTCATTATGACGCTACTTAGGACTACCTTAGCTTCTTAATGACAGAAAGTCATATAGAAGGGAAAGCTCCATACCGAAGACGTTTGTGGGGGCGTTCGGATCACTCCGAACGCCCCCACAAACTGAAGTTTTACGACGCAAAACTGCGGACACACCCACGCTTAAGCGCGCGGGAAGGCGGCCACGGCCTCGTCAATCGAGTCAGGCCAGACGGTACATCCAGCCGAAGGGATCTTCCGCGCGGCCCATCTGGATATCCGTGATGTCCTTCCAGATCTGATGGGTGACGGGACCCGCGGGAAGCTCGACATCGAAATCATCCGAGGCGAGGCGAGCAATCGGGGTCACGACCGCGGCGGTACCACAGGCGAAGATCTCAGCGACCGAGCCATTCTTAATGCCCTCGACCAGGTCGGCCAGAGCGATGGACTCCTCGGTTACCGGCACGCCACGAGAACGCAGCAGTCGGCAGATCGCGCTACGGGTGCCGCCCTCGAGGATCACGCCGGTGAGCTTGGGGGTGCGCACGCTTCCATCTGCCATGACGACGAACATGTTCATGCCGCCAAGCTCTTCGAGGTACTTGTGCTCGTAGGTATCCAGGTAGCAGACCTGCTTGAAACCGCGCTCTGCAGCCAGGTTCTGCGGGAGGAGCGAAGCCGCGTAGTTACCGCCGGCCTTCGCCGAACCAGTTCCACCGGGGCCGGCGCGGTGGTAGTGCTTCTCAACCCAGATGGAGACGCCGGTCTGAGTGCCCGACTTGAAGTAGGGGCCAACCGGGGAGCCGATGACATAGAAATCAACCTGGTGAGCGGAGCGCACGCCGAGGAAGGGCTCAGAAGCAAAAGTGAAGGGACGCAGGTAGAGAGAGGAACCTTCAGCACCCGGAACCCACTTTTCATCTGCACGCACGTAGTTCACCAGCGCGGCAACAAAGTCCTCACGGTCCATCTGCGGCATTGCCAGACGCCAATTCGAGTGGTTCATACGCGCGGCATTGAAGCCGGGACGGAATGTCCAAATGCTGCCGTCGGAGTGACGGTAGGCCTTGATGCCTTCGAAGGCCGACTGACCGTAGTGGAGGACAGCTGCGGCAGGAGACAGGTCAAGAGGACCGAAGGGAATGACCTCACGCTGGCCCCATCCGGTTTCGGGCGTCCAACGCATGTGTGCCATGTGATCGGTGAAAACTGTTCCGAAGTTCAGTTCCTCCATGGCCTTTTCGTAATCCGCCTGCGGGGTCGGATTCGGGTTCTGGGTCAGCGGGAAACGACCAGCCAGTTCGTCTGCCGAAGGCAGAGGTTCCTCCCCCAATCGCTCCAATTCGGTGGGAGTGTGCTGCGTTTCTGTCATCGTGTCCTCCTCAAAAGCTGAAGTAGCTTCAGAATATTCCCCTTGCGGGGCTCAAGCATTAGGTGGTCCGCCATCTGACCCGGTGGGTGGGTGGGCGGCGCCTTTCGGGGTGCGTTCCGGTTCCCACTCCCCCGGCCGCGGCCTCGTCAGCGGCGAATCAGCGCGACCAAGTCATTGCCGATCTGCTCGGTCGTACGGACCAAGGGATCGCCAGCCGCATTGGCAGCCGCACG